>DATBYX010000307.1:0-20095 GCA_036513475.1 Xanthobacteraceae bacterium
TGGGCCTTTCAGCTGCAGAACGTCGACCCCGTCGAGATCAAGCTCAGCCCGTACGATCTTATCGTGATCGACTACGGATTCGACCGCCGCAACGCGACCGCGTTCCCGCGCGAGGTGGTGGACCTGATGCGTCACAGGTCCAACGGCAGGAAGCGCCGCATTCTCGCTTATCTCAGCATCGGAGAGGCGGAAAACTATCGCTACTACTGGCAAGACAACTGGCTCGCAGTTCCACCGGGATGGTTGCGGCCGGAGAACCCGGATTGGCCCGGGAACTATGTCGTACAGTATTGGGATCCCGGGTGGCAGGCGATTCTCTACGGCAGCCCGAATGCCTATCTTGATCGCATTCTTGCCGCCGGTTTCGACGGCGTTTACCTCGACGGCGCCGAGAAGTTCGAGCAGTGGGTGAGTACTCGTCCTTCGGCGGCAAGCGACATGGTAGACCTGATCGGCGCCATCGCCTCCTATGGTCGCGCCCACCGAAATGACTTTTTGATTATCCCCCAGAACGGGGACCGTTTGCTCGACAACCCGCGCTTCGTGGAGATGATCGACGGCTTCGCCCGCGAGGACCTGCTCTACAACGAAACGGAGGACCAGGTCCGCAATCCGCCGGCGAGCATTCTCGAATCGTTGCGACGCATGCGGCCCGTCGTTGCCGCGGCCAAGCCCATTTTGGTGATTGAGTATACGACCGACCCCCGGCTCGCCGCATCGGTGCTGCGCGAGCTCAAGGAGCTCGGGCTCATCGGCTATGTCGGACGCCGCGATCTCAAAAGGCTTTCGCCGCCCGCGTTCGGATGCGGACAGCCGGATTGTTCGCAATGAAGGTAAGATATTCAAGACGCGAGAGGGTTCGTCCCAGGGTGAGATACGCCACCAGGGCGGATATCACCGAAGCGACGAGAAAGCCGAGACCGAGATACCTGGGTCCAAGCTTGAGCAGCGCGAACGTCAAACCTGCGTTGAGGACGAGGAAAACAAGCTGCAGCAGCAGGAACACGACACGGCGATCGAAATAGAGCGTGAGTGATGAGCAGGTAATGAAAAGAAACTGGAAAGCTGCTCCGATCACGCCCATGCGCAATGTTCCGGCCTGGCGAAACTGCATGTCAAGCACATCGATGAGCGTCGGTGCGGAGAGAGCCACCAGCGCGCAAACCACCAGCTGTGGAACGGTGATGGCGCTCAGGGACTCGATGGTCTCCTCGCGCAACCGCTTTGCATACCGGCTGATCTGCGCAAGCGTGGCGTGCTCGAGGATGCTGGAATAAAACAGTCGGTAATTGCGAAAGAACTGTACTTCAAGGTGAATGATGAATGCGGCATAGGCTGGAATGACGACCAGGTACGACAAGAACATGGCGCTGTCATAGAGCGGTGCGTGAAGAAGCCCGTACTGAATCTGGAGGCCGTAAGGCGAGAACCAGACCACCCACTTGTCCACCCAGGCTCCAAGCGCTCCAAACAGCCCCCCCAATGCGATCGGCCAATAGCGGAGCAGAGCGCGCGTGAGCGCGCGCAACGGCCTCGCAATGCCGGTTACCGCGAACGGAAAGGTGGCGATCACGCGCCCGAGTAGCCCGAACAACGTCGTCCCCAACCCAATGTTGAACCCCCACAGCATGATCGCGAGATCCGGTCGCAGCTTGTACCCCGCGGTGACGCCGATGACCGCGATGGCCATCCCAAGCGCGAAGAAGACGGTTATGGAGGTGTAGTCGCGCGTGACGCTTGCGAACAGGCAGGACACCCAGACGAGCCCGATCAGGGCGCAATTTGTTACCGCGGCGATGACGGCAGTGGGCTCAAGCTCCAGCGGGACCGCGAAGAGCGCAGTGGCAGCAGCAATCGTGAGAACGGCAGAAAACGTGAGGGCGGCTAGGACAATCCCCGGGATGTTGCTGATTCTGAAATCGTGCAACTCATCGGACATGATCCGCGCGCTCACCAGCGCAATGGGAGCAGTCGCTACGAACGAGAGCGCAAAACTGTAGATGATGAGCGCCCGGAAGGCCGCGATGGTGGTCTTGCCTTCGAGCTCACTGATGGTCGCGCTGATCAGCCATATGCCAAGCACGGAAAGGAGGCACGGACCCGCCGCGACAATCGAAGCATGCGCGAACGACGCCATCCGACCGGCGAACGAGTTGCTCCGATAGAGCCGCTCCAGCGCAAAGCCGATTCCTGCCATTCACGCCACCTGCTGCGAGGGAGCCTGCGTATAGCGCCGGTACATGCGGGCATAGGCCTCATCGACAACGGGAAGGTCGTAATACCTCTTGATCCGCTGCTGCATCACCAAGCCAAGGCGTTCGCGACGATCTCGATCCCTCAGCAATTCACCGATCGCGGCGGCAGTTTGCTCGGGAGATGCGACGTCAGTGACGATGCCGCCCGCCCCGAGCGCGGGATGCTCGTCGCGCCGCCCTAACAGCATTTCTCGGCACGCGCCTACATTGGTAGCCACAGTTGGAATTCCGGCAGCCCCCGCTTCCAATACGCTCAGCGGCTGCGACTCGCTCACGCTGGCGAGCACATTGACGTGAATGCGAGGGAAATGTTGGGTCACATCGACTTGCCCGGTGAAGCGCAGGGTGTCGGAAAGTCCGAGCTGCGCAACCATGGACTTGCATTGCTCGTAATAGTCCGGCTGCTCGTCCGTAGGTCCCATCACCAGCGCGGTCAGTTCCGGAAATTGTGATCGCAGCAGCTGCACGGCCTGGACATAAGTTTTGATATCCTTGATCGGAACGACGCGGCCCACGAGCGCAATTGTCGGAGGATGCTCCGGGTTCACGTGCGGGAGCCGGCTGAGCGCCTGGTAGTCCACCCCGTTGGGAATGATCTTCATGCGCGCGGGGGAGGCGCCCTGCATGATCTGCGCGGACTGATTCCCGCCGTGGAGCGTGATCACGTCCGCACAGGCTTCATAGCATGCGCGGGCATAGCTCTCGAAGGCAGTCGTCCAGAAGTCGCGCAAGTCTCGGCGGGGATCATGGATGGCAAAGCCTTTGTCGAGAGTGTCGACGATCCACTCCGCTTGCAGGATCTCGATACGTCGCTCGTTGGTGTAGACGCCGTGCTCGGTGATGATCGCCGGCCGGCCGGTCTCGACGCTGGCACGTGCCGCGAGCAATCCGGCATAACCGGTGGAGACGGTGTGATAGACCCGCGCCGGCGGCAGCGGGAGCGACATGGTTGCTACCAATCCGCCGAACAATGCGCGCCAAGCCCAGAAGAAATGCAGGAACGACTCGTGCGGCATTTCGCGCGCGTAGAGGTCGCACACCAGATGCCACGCCAGCGTCGAATCAAGGAGGTCCGCCGTCCGCCGCGTCCTGACCAGAGGCCTCATAAGGCGCTCGACTTGGGCGAGTTCGGCTAGACCGCCCCCCGAACGCAAGAAAGCATTCACAGCCTTGTCGAATGCGGCCTGATCGAAGGAGGCGGGTCGCCGCCACCCACGCCGGAAATGCGTTTGGCTGAGGTAGAGATGGTGTAGCGCCTCCAGGTTCGGCAGCGGACCATATTTGCGCTCGGGGGGCGGTGGCTCCGGCAGAATGGCCACAACACAAAATCTCAGATCGGGTTGGCGGCGCATCAGGCCGTGAGCCCAGGCCGAGACCCCGCCGGAAACATAGGGATAGGCTCCTTCCACGATGAGGCAGACGTCTGGGATCCGCGCCTCTCGTTTGCGCAAGAGGCGCGACAACGGCGATTGCCTCTTCCGAGCTTCGGGCCGAACCAACATCAACGTGGACCAACTAAGGCGCGTCGGGAGTATCTGCAGGAGACGCGCTCGACCACAGCTTGTTTTTTTCCTCCGCATCCAGGCGGCTCGCGACGGCTGCGGCTTGCGCCCGGATGAAGCTGTTCTTGTTGCGCAGGGCATCGCGCAGCGCGGCGCGAAAATCGGCGTGATAGCGCCGCCCTAGAACACCGAGCACTCGCTGCTGCTCATCGGTCGAAGTGCCGTGCAGTATGGTTCGGAAGCGGGGAACTTCGGCCCCTGGGTCGTGCGGCAAACGACCGGAGTTCAGGTCCTCGTAGAGGTGCACGATCCGGTCTCGCGCAACGACCCCGGCAATATACTCGTACCAAGAGCGCAACCGATGCGGTGTTGGGGACTCGCGTCGCAACCTGTTCGCCAGGTAGACGCAGCCCAGGCCTGCAATGGGCCCGCATGTGAGGCTCGTCACGGTGAGGAGCACGGGTATTGTGAGCTCGCCTCCGCGGCGCAGCCGGGTGCTCAAAAAAACAATCGGGACGATGAGAGTAGCGGTCGCCAGCACAAGGATGTTGGCCAGGACAGGAAACGGGCTCATCATTGCGAACAGCAATCCCGCAAGGCTCGCCACGAATGTACAGAACGACCAGACAAGATCGGCGTATGTGACCTTTATAGCGACCCCCCATTGATCATCGCCCGGTGCGTCCCTGACGGGGACGGACATGCAACGTGAGAGCGCGGCAGGGGTGGTTCCGGTCATTGTAGGGCGACTTGAGCATCACGTTCGGCAGGCGGGGCCTCCAACGGATGATCTTTCTCGCGGTCTGGAAATTCGAGCTGTGCCTCTCTCGTCTCGCCATGTCCGTTCGAGATGCCCGCCGTTGCCGCCTGCCAGCGCTCGATGAGCATCAGGTGCCCGGTCAGCCGCGATAGCTCCGAAAGGGCGAGCGAAAACCTGCGCTCGAGATCATCGGAGCAGTCGTCCGGCGAAGCGCCGCCAATGGAAAGCATTCCAATGACACCTGTCGGGCTCCTGCCGCCCCGTAGCGGCCCAGCCATGACTGCGCGACCTGCGAGGACCGTGCTGTCTGCGGCACGCCGCGCCGAGAGGGTGCGTCCTTGCTTCACGACGGCCTCAAACAGAGCATCGCCGTACAAAATCGGGGCGTCGCCGACTGAGCGATGGTCATCCTCAGGCTGGAACGCGGGGATGAGTGCGTCGGCCCGAAGCAGATGGATGGTGAATTCCGGGCAACCCGTCATGAGCACGAGGAAACGCCGCAAGCGCTCCGTGAAGTCATCCCAGCCGGCCTGATGCAGCTCGATCGTCGCTTGAGCGACATCGGCGTCGGTCAATTGACCGGCGGCGGCAATTTGACGCTCGAGCGCCTCAAGGCGCCGCCGCAAATCGTCGCAGAGTTCCGCGACCGCCGCGCACTGCTCGGTCCGTTCGGCGAGCTGTGCTTGGAGCTCAGCTGCATGCGCGATCTGCCGGCTGCGAATATGTCCGAAGATCAGCGCGAAGCCGGTCCAAGCTATCGGTTCGGCGGCGATCCTGCCGATATAGCTGTAGACGTCCTCCCCCAGCAGCTCTGGCGGAAGGCCGCTAACATATTGCAGCCCGCTAGCGATAATCGCGGCTGCAAGAGCGGACCCAAGCCCGTTCTGTAGCGTAAGTACCGCGACCGGCAGCCAGAGCAGATTCGGATACGAAACGGCACCCGTAATCGCGAGAAGCTCCTTGGCTGCCATGGTGCCGATGAATAAAAGCGCGAACTCGAGCACGAGCCGCGAACTCGCGAACGTCCGCCCGCGCCGATCGGGTACCGAAGCCGGCGCGCCGGCGACAGCGCTCTCGTTCACCGGCGCCTCCTCCGAACAGGCTGATCGCTTGGCACGATGCTCGCAGTATCGGTGGGCGCATCCACTGTCTGGACGCCAGCCGCGGGGTCGCAGCCCATGAGCCCCCTGGGCGGACCACTGCCTCGTGCCGGCGTTTCGTCGCGCTGAGCAGCACAAATCAGCGTGCGCGCAGCAGCTTCATCCAAGGCTATCATCATGCGCACCAGACGCGCGGCAGCGGTATCACCCTCCGGCGCATGGTGGACGCTTGCTTTGCGAAAGTACCCGATCCACGACGCTGCCTTTTCAAGCGCTGCCAATTTGTCTCCGGTTGCGACCATCACATCGAAGAGGACAAACCGTCCGAGACTGCGTTCTGGATTCGCGATCGCATCGAAGCGCATCAGTGCCTCGCGTGCGCCGTACAGATCTCCCCGGGCCGCGAGCATGAGGCCAAGACGTTCGGCATCGTTGGCGGTGATCATCTCTTTGGCGAGCAGGCTGCGCAGGAGCTTTTCTTCCCTGCCGAACGCGCCGGCCAAGCGGTAGTGCGCCAGGAGCTCGCGTGCGGTTTGAGCGGTCGGGGAGAGCTCGAACAGCCGTTCCAAGGCAGCAATCTTGGCGCCTGTGTTCTGGATGTCCCCATAATGCTTTGCCAGCATGGCGAGGGCTTCCGCACTGGTGGGATGAAGAGCGACAAGATCCTCAAGAACGCGCGTCGCTGGCTCTATCTCGGCAAAGGCCATGTGAAGCTTATAGAGATGCATGACCGCATCAACGTCGCTTCGGCCCGACTGGTAGTGCGCTCGCAGGATCTTGAGTGCCTCCTGATTGTGTCCGTCGCGAACCAGCATGGTCCATTGCTCACGCTCTCCGGGTACCATCGCTACTCCCGCGAAGAGCGCGGCCCCAGCAAGACAGACCATGAGCACGATGTGCCGGAACATCAGCGTTCGTTGTCCACGCACGCCAGGTCGATTTCGAGCGGAGAGCTGGCATCCGCATCTGCCGTGAAGCCAAGCCGGCCGTCGTCGCCCACTTCCAATTCGTCCTCCCATACCGTGTGTTCGGTGTCGCGTGCATACGCGTGATAAAGTCCGGGCCTGAGTCCACCCCAGGTCATCTGCCCGATGCCGAAGCCCTTCGCCATGACCGTGAAGCCGCATTCGCGCCGGCGCATGTCGCGAAAGATCCAGCGGCCCTCGATCAGATACGGGATCACATCTTCCGCAGCATGCTCCGGTGCTTCATCAGCCCCTTCCTGCAAGCGCGGAAAGACGGCTGAGATCCCGCTCTGCTCTGGCAAGATCCCTGAAGATCGCGGGAGGCGTGGCTCGGGACCGAGAGCAACAATAATCTGATCGAAGGCCTCATCCAGTGCCACGTAAAGCGCAGTGCCGTTCTGGCGCTGGCCGATAACCCCGACGCTGCGGCCAAAGTCGACTGCCATCCCTTTTGCGTCCTCGAAGCGCACGGTCTGCAGCGAGCCGCGATGGGAAATGAGCCAGCTTTCGTCTCCAAGGGCGGTGATCTCGGCCGAGAAAAAGCCGTCTGCGATTGCGGCATAATGAGAGGCAAAGATGGGAGTGACTTCGGCTTGCCTCGCCGTATCGAGATGGTGCCGCACGGCGGCAAGCTGGGCAGGGCGTTCCCCCGCATACATGTGATAGTAGACGTCGATGGGCTTGAGGCGCCGCGGATTTTCGGTCTGCTTGATTGTAGCGTCCAGGTTCAGAAAGCCGTGCTCGCGGCCGCTTCCATCGCTGATGTAGATGTAATCGTTGGCATCGGCGGCATAGATTTGTCGCTCCGGCCCGACCACGCGCGACAAGGGCGACAAGTAACTGATGGATGGAAAGTCGGAATCGAAGCGGGAATCACCGCCGTTGAGATTGCGCAGACCTAGCCGGCGCGTGGCGGCAATTGCGGCCTGGAACGGCTCGGCGCCTCCGCTCCAGAGATAAAGAGTGGCGTGCTTGCCCTCCGGCGCGAGCTCCTCGGCCGCAATAACGGATCCACGGATCTCCTGATCGAGATCGAAGGGAAATTCGCTGTAGGCGCGCGGTGGATCATCCCCGGCCACCTTGACGTCGCTGTCGCTTCCCTTGTGCACCAGACCGGGAAAGATGTTCTGCGCCATCCGGCGCAAGCGGTCGCCCAGCACGGCTTTCCACTCCGATTCGTCGGGTCCGATGAGGCGTTCCTCGAGCTTGCGGTCATAACTTTCGAAGAAGCTCCACTGATAAGGGTGCGAATAGGTATGGGATGCAATCTCGACCTGTGGGACCGCAAAAAGCTCGCGCGCCGCCTGGCGGCCGGCCTCGGGCGTGCCGTAGCGTTCATCGATATCGGCGCCGATCACGCCAACTGCCACGGGCAGATCGGGATAGGGAGCAATAAGCTCCCGCAGCACCACGCCTGCGGCGACCGTGGGCTTGTCCCGATACTCTTCGATGTAACTGACATTGTTCCAGCCGTCCCCATCGATATGGCTGAACCACATACGTCGCCCGGAAAGTGTCGTTGCATCGGGGATCGGCATGCGTTTTGCGCCGAATGCCTCCTGAAAGAACGCGAACGGATCGATGGTCCATTTGGTGCGCCCGGTAACGGGCTCCTCGTAGATGAGATATCCATTCGCCACGTACCCGCCGCGCTTGCTCGTGAGCACCACGCTTGAAGCAAGCACCAGGTCGCCGTCCCGATGCTCCAGCACGAGATGCGAGGACACGTCCTCGCCGATAGCGCCGACGATCGGAAAGGCCGGCAGGACCGGGTCGAGGTCGCGCTCGAACCCGATGAGCGAGTCACGATACAGGACCTTCGTTGCATAGGTGACGTCAACCGCGGCGCCGCTGAGCCCGAACCCGATCTCCTGAAACATACGGTTGGCGTCTGCTAGCGACGTATTCGCCGCGGGTAGTCCGCTGTCGCCCAGCACCACGCTACGCACGCCCCGTTGCAGCAGGTCGAGGCCCCACAGATAAAATGCACTCGGGGGCGCTCGTCTAAACCAGGTGATGACCCCGCGAACTTTCTCGGTGCGCTCGGCGGTTGGCAGTCCGGCATTGACGTCCCAATAGCTGAGCACAAAGCCGAGGTGATTGAGCGGCATTTCCGCGAAACGGTGAATGCGGGTTTGATCGGGGCGCGGCTCCTCCCGACTGTCATAGACCGCGAGAATCTCGCGCCGAACGGGTTCGGCCAGTGGCTCCTCCTCGGCTGCGGTCTGCGCCCCGGCCTGCAAAGGGAGCACGAGCGCGCCGAGCAACAGAAGAACCGTTCCTTTGCGCCCCGGTCGAAGCATCGGGGTCCAAGTGCGACGCGGTGTGCACAGCAACAGGCGCCGCGATCGCGACCAGGCCTTGGCCGCACCGCCACCGAGCGCTGCAAGAGTGGCAGAGATCAGCATGAACAAATATTCAAGTCCGAATGGACCTCCGCGCGGCAATCCCTGTTCGCCCTGCATTTTCAAAATTCCGCACAGGCCTCCACCGCCCGGCGAACGCGCCGCATCGCTGCCGTTCTACCAATAGCGCGAGAGATGGTCGAGAAGCTTTGCAATGGTCCGGTTAACTTAATCATCTTCGCTATTGTCATTCCAAGTGCCTGAAGCTACGGAGCCCCTAAGGTTTGTGGAGCTGTTCCATTGCTCAGGAATGTGCAGGCCGCGGCCGGCGGGGGCATTCGCTATGCTGACGGGAGCGACAAGGCGGAGACATGCAATGGTGCGGTGTTGCTGCCGTTTTGCTCGCGTCGTCAGCCTGCTCATAGGGTCGCTTGGGGCGGCGACTGCCGCCGGCGCACAGGACATTTCGGCCTCGCCATTCACCTTCGGGTTGTTTGGCGATCTCGCCTACTCCGCCGCGGAGGAGCCGTTAATGGCAAACGTTCTTTCCGATCTCAACCGCATGCCATTTGCCTTCGTGGCGCATGTCGGCGATCTTGGCTCGCCGCGTGCGGGCTCCTGTACGGAGGAGCTGTGGGCGCGTCGGCTCGCGCAATTTGAAGCTTCCGAGAATCCCCTCGTATACACGCCGGGGGACAACGACTGGACGGACTGCCACGACCAGGAAGGTGTGTTTGATGCGGATCCGCTGGAACGCTTAGCAAAGCTCAGGAGCTTTTTCTTCGCATCGGGGCACAGCTTCGGCCGCCGCAGCATCCCGCTCATGCGGCAGAGCGACAACCCGCAATATGCCAAGTACCGCGAGAATGCCCGCTGGGATCTTGGCGGCATCACTTTCCTGACGTTGCACGTGGTTGGAAGCAATAACGGCCTCGGACGCACCAGCGCAGGAGACGTGGAATTCGCCGACCGCAACAGCGCCGACCTGGCATGGCTGCATGATGGCTTGGCCCACGCCCAAGCCGAGAACAGCCGGGCGGCCATGATCATCCAGCAGGCAAACATCTTTCCGAATTTCTCCCCGTTTCCCGGAAATCCCAAACAGAAGCCAGACGGGTTTGCGGAGCTCCGTGCGACATTTGCCAAAGAGGCCATGGCTTTCGGCAAGCCTGTCGTCCTGGTGCACGGCGACGGCCATTATTTTCGGATCGACAAGCCATTCATGCGCAGGCAAGCGGGTTCCGAGGATCCCGTAATTGAAAACTTCACGCGACTCGAGACGTTCGGCTCCCCGTTTCACCATTGGGTGGAGGCCGCCGTTGATGGGAACGATCCGAATGTGTTTGTATTTCGGCAACGCATCGTGCCGGCCAACGTGACGCTGAAGTAGCGGTTTGCCCTCGACCGTCTCGATCCGGCACGCATATCGGCGGGGAGCAACCCAGGCAGCGAGGCAGCGCTCGCATAATCGGTCTGCTGTGACGGGAGGAAATTGCATTATGAGCTTCCGCGCCCTGACCTTTGTCATTGCGGTCACTCTCGCAGGCGCAGTCCCGCGCAGCCTCGCCGCCGAAACGCTCAGGATTGCATCTCCGCAGCGGGGCAGCTGGGAGGGGGCGATTCCCGAGCTCGGTAAGGAAGCCGGGATCTTTCAGAAACAAGGCCTCGACCTCGATATCCTATACACCCAGGGCGGCGGCGAGACCCTGCAGATCGTGGTCTCGGGCGCGGTTGATATCGGCTTGAGTGCCGGCACGCTTGGAACGTTGGGCGCTTATGCCAAAGGCGCACCCGTGCGGATCATTGCGGCGAGCTCGACCGGCTCGCGCGAAGTGTTCTGGTTCGTTCCTGCGGCCTCGCCGCTCAAAAGCATGCATGACGCCAACGGCCACAGCATCGCCTATTCCACGACCGGTGCATCCTCGCACGTGAACGTGTTGCGGTTCATCAAACAGTACGGTCTCAATGCCCACGCGGTCGCCACCGGGGACGTGGCTGCAACCATCACCCAGACCATGTCGGGTCAGGTGGATGTAGGCTGGTCGGTAGCGCCGTTCATGCTCGACGCCCTGGCAAAAGGTGACGTCCGCATGATCGCGCGCGCCAGTGATCTCGAAGCGGCGCGCCGGCAGACCGTGCGTGTACAGATCATCAATGCGCAAAATCTCGCGGCAAAAAGAGAGGCAGTGGAACGCTACCTCAAGGCCTATAACGAGACCGTCGATTGGATGTATTCGCGCCCGGACGCGGTGCGACGCTACATCGCGTTTTCCGGTTTGTCCGAATCATCGGTTCGTCACATGCTAGCGGATTTTATTCCCAAGGAGAGCCTGCAGACCGCAACCATCGCCGGCATCGCGGAAAGCGTGCAGGATGCGGTGCAATTCAGGTTTCTCCCCGCCCCCCTTTCGCAGGAGCAGTTGAGCGAGCTAATCCAGATTCCATCCGGCTCTTAGACAGCGGTCGCGTATTTCGGCAACAGCCCGAGCGCATTGCCGCGGTCAATCGCAAAGCGCCTTTCTTCGGAAAGGAATCCGGACTCGTACGTGCTCAGGGCCTCGGCGATCACACGCGGGTTGGCGAACGGGAAATCCGTTCCGAAGACAATCCGCTCGGGCCGCGCGACATGGTCGAGCGCACCGAACGTTTGCTCCCCCGGGGAAAGCGCATTGTCGTACCAGAAATGCCGCAGCGCGGCGTAGACCTGATCCCGCGACAGCTGCGGGAGCCGTTGATCGATCATGGGCGACACCGCCAGGCGCCAGGCGAAATAGGGCACCAGCCCGCCCGCATGCGGCAGAATGAATCGCACGCGCGGAAAGCGCTCGATTGCCCCGGAGAAGATGAGGTTCACCACGGCACGCGTGGTGTCGAACAGATATTCCATCATGAAGGCAGGCCAGGGTAGAGCGAGGCCCTTGCTCGATGGGTGCAGTCCGGGATGGACGAACGCAACCGCCCCGCGCGCATTGAGCATCTCTAAAATCGGATCGAAACTGCGGTCCCCCAGAAAATTCTCGCCGTAGCTTGCAAACAGCGACACCCCGTCGAAGCCCAGCGTGTCCAGCGCATGGCTGATCTCGGTGAGCGCAAGATCGAGATCGCCCATTGGAACCGTCGCAAAAGCTCCGAACCGGGAGGGCCAGCGCGCAATGAGCTCGGCAGCGTATTCGTTACAGCGGCGGGCAAGCGCCTGCATGGTTTCCGGAGCGCCGAAGCCGACGCCCGGTTGCGCCAGCGAGGTGAGCGCCAATTCAATCCCATGCGTACCCATGACATCGAGCGCAATCTGCGGCGTCCAATCCGGGTACTTGCCGATAGCCGGACCACGGCCCGTCTCGTAAACCGCGTCGCGATAGAACGGCGGGATCAGATGAAAATGCACGTCGATGCGGCGCGGTGCAGCGGTCATTTTTGCTGTCGCGTGAGCGTGTTGAATTTTGCTGCCGTCCATGCCTCTATGACGGCCCGATCCCGCCTGCAAGGAGTTGCGACCGTGCCCTGGTTGGACGCCAATGGCATCAGCATACATTATCAGCTTGCCGGAGAAGGGCCCTCGCTGGTGCTGTTGCACGAGATGGGCGGGACCCTCGACAGCTGGGACGGTCTTTTTTCTGCCCTGAGCCAGCGCTTTCGCGTGTTGCGCTACGATCAGCGCGGCTCGGGCCTGTCCGAAAAGGTGCGCCAGCCGATCACGACCGAGCTTCTGGTCGCCGATCTTGCAGCCGTACTGCAGGGCCTCGCGCTTGCCCCGCCTTATCACTTTGTCACCGTTGCCGCGGCCACCATGCAGGCGTTGCTCTATATGACCCGCTCTCCGGAACACATTGCGAGCTTCGTGTTCTGCAATCCTTTCACTGGCGCCGATCCGAGCCGGGTAGCGGCACTCGATGAGCGCGCCGCGCTCGCCGAGCGTGAGGGCATGCGCGCGGCAATTCCCCTCACCCTCGACAAGTCATGGCCCCCGGAAGTCGGTGACCACGCGGCCTACGCGACTTATCGCGCGCGCTATCTCGCACATGATCCGGTGTGCTTCGCGGCCATGAACCGTGCGATCGCGCGCCCGAATGTGACCCATCTCGGCAAAGAGGTGCGTTGCCCGACGCTGGTGGTCGCCGGCCGCTTCGACCAGGTGCGCCCGCCCGCGACGAGCGAACAGTTTGCACAGAGCATCCCCGGCGCGCGTTTCGAGTTGATCGATGCGGTGCACATGATGCCGGCACAGGCATCCGGCCTGCTGCTTGCGGTAGTCGAAGATTTCCTCAACGCGCAAACCACCGGTCAGTGGAGCGGTCACGGCGCTCCCGCAATCCGTGAGGGTACCGGCTAAAGGAGGTGCAATGCAGGTCAAGTCCAACGGCATCGCCATCAATTGCCGCATCGACGGCCCGGAGGGGGCACCCTGGCTCATTTGGAGCAATTCGCTCGCAACCAATCTCGACGCCTGGGAACAGCAGGTAAGCGAATTCAAGTCCACGTTCCGCATCCTGCGTTATGATCAGCGTGGCCACGGTGCCACCGAGGAGCCCGCGGGCCGCTACAGCTTCGAAACCTTGATCGCCGATGCGCTTGGGTTGATGGATGCGCTCGCGATCCCGAAGGCGCATTTTGCCGGCCTCTCCATGGGAGGAGCGACTGCACTCGGCTTGGCCGAGAAGCATCCCGAGCGGCTCGATAGCGTGATTGTGTGCGACTCTGGCTGCCAATCCACCCCGGCCAGCGCGCAGCAGTGGGAGGTGCGCATCGCAATTGCGCAAAAGCAGGGCATGGAGGCTTTGGTCGAACCGACGATTACGCGATGGTTTCCTCCGGATGTCATCAAGGTCAATCCGGCTTATTTGGACGAGGTGCGCAGCATGATCCGCAGCACGCCCGTGAATGGGTTTGTCGGGTGCGCGGCCGCGCTCGCCGACCACAACTACGCTGATGCGGTCGGAACAGTAAGGCGGCCGGTTCTCTTCCTGGTCGGGGAGAAGGATGGAGTGACCCCGGCTGCCATGCGCAAGCTGCATGAACGCCTGCCGGGCTCGCGCTACGTGGAGCTTGCAGGCGCGGGACACATTTCCAATCTCGACCGACCCGAGGGGTTCAACCGCGCGGTGGGCGATTTCCTGCGCGGTGAGTGAAAAACGGGAGCTGTTACGGAATTGATCTGCGTCAGCGAACCGGTTGCGAACCGCCGCGCTGTCATACCCCGCCAGAGCTTCTGGTGTGGCTGAAAGACTCGCGTTTGCGGCATAATATCGTACATAGGTAATGGGCGAAGGAGCCCGTCGGACAGGAGAAGACGCCATGACCGCTGCAGCCACGCAGAAGAAGGCCCCCGCCGGGCTTTCCAACAAAGCTCGCGAGATGATGGAAGCGATCAACGCGGAGGCAGGCAAGCATAATATTTGGGTGCGTACCCAGGCGAACGCGCCGGCACAGCGTCCCTGGTTCAGCGAGACCAGAGGCGAAGGGAGCGGACAGCTCGCTTCAGGTCGCGTCGCGGCGAACCAGATGAAGACGCTGCCGCACATGTGGCAATGGAAGGATTTCAGTCCCTATCTGCACCGCATTTCCGAGATCGCGCGCAAGGCGGACATCTCCCCGATCGAGTTTGCGGATCGCCAGAGCATTCTGCTGCTCAACCCGGGCCTCAATGGCAGGCTGCAGGTAACCAATACCATTCGGTGCGCGATCTCGATCTACAATCCGGGCGACGTGGCGCCGGTGCATCTCCACTCTCCGAATGCCAGCCGCACCATCCTGTCCGAAAAAGGGGGCTACACCGTCGTCGAGGGCGAGCGCTGCGATGCCGCGCGCGGCGACCTCATCCTGACGCCCAACGGCACCTGGCACGATCACGGCAACGATTCCAGCGAGCCGGTGATATGGATCGACATGCTGGACTGGCCGCTCATGGAGTTCCTCGACGCCGCCTGGGTCGATCACGACATGCCAGGCGCGCAAGGCAACGCGCGGGTGCAGCCGACTACGCATAGAGACGGGTATTCGCGCCGGCTCTATGGCCGCGGCGGAATGCTTCCGACTTTCGTCAGCCACCAGCTTGGCGGTGGCCGCAGCCCGGCCCCGCTTATCCATTATCGCGGCGCCGACGTGCACGAGACGCTGCACAGCCTGCGCAAGGAAAAGGGCGATCCCCACGAGGGCATCAAGCTCGACTTCGTCAACCCGGTGACGGGCGAGCCGGTGTTCAAGACGCTCAACTATTCCGCCCAGCTCCTGCGCCCGGGAGAGGAGACCGAGCTTAAACGCGAGACGGCCGGCACGTTTTACGTCGTGATCGAAGGCACCGGTGCCACCGAGGTCGGCGGCAAGCGCTTCGAGTGGACGCAGAACGATATCTTCGTGGCGCCGAACTTCCTCTGGCGACGCCACATCAACACCGGAACGAACGATGCCGTGATTTATTCGGTCTCCGACGCCGCTCTGATGAGGAACATCGGGCAGTACTATGCCCAGGGCCGTTCAAAGAACGGCAAGGTGACCGAGCTCGTGCACTGAGCGGACAGGCGCGGCCTGGGGCCGGCACAAGCCCTAACCAAGACGAACCGAGCAGCACCCACGGCGCGGCCGCCATTGTCGCGCCGCGCCAGGAGCACGTTCCGCTTGCCATTTTATATATGGTTGGCGCGACCATGATGTTTGCAGGCTCGAGCGCGGTTTCGAAATGGTTGGTCGACCGCTATCCCGTGGGTGAGGTGCTCTTCACCCGCAGCGCGGTGTCCCTGATAGTCTGCGCAGCCTTTCTCTTGCCGCGCACCGGATTGCTCGCCTTTCGCACAGGACGTCTGCGCCATCACGCCTTGCGCAGCGTTTCCCAAGCCGTCTCTCAGACGTTGCTGCTGATCGCGTTCAGTATGATGACGCTCGCCGACGCGATTGCCATCAACTTTTCAGCGCCTCTGTTTGCAACCCTGGCATCCGCCTTCATACTCAGGGAAAGAGTAGGTTTAGCGCGCTGGACGGCGCTGCTCGTCGGTTTTTTCGGTGTGCTTGTGGTCACGCATCCGGGAGCCGGGACTTTCCAGATCGGGGCCCTGTTCGCGCTGGGAAACGCCGTGCTCTACGGATCGGTCACGGTGGCAGTGCGCAGCATGACAGCCACGGAGTCGGCCGAAACGCTCACGCTCTATCAGCTCATGCTGCTGACCGTTTTGTTTGCGCTGCTATTGCCCTTGGGATGGGTGTTACCCGACCCGCTCGCCGGCATGTGGATCGTGTTCAACGGGACCTCCAACGCGATTGGACAGTTCTGGTGGACGCGGGCGCTGCATCTCGCACCGGCATCAGCGGTCGCCCCGTTTTATTACACCTCGCTAATCTGGGCGAGCGTCCTTGGCTTCGCCATATGGGGTGAGCTTCCAACACTCGCCCTGATCGTTGGATCCGCAATCGTGGTGGCGTCCGGGCTTTTTCTGTTCTGGCATGAGAGCAGCAGCCGCCCCGCCCCCGCTGCGAGCAAACAGGGGTGAACGATTACTGATGCGACTCTTTGCCACCTATTCTTGAGGACGCTCACGCAGCACCCTTACAGTCTAACGCTAGAACAACACTCCACGCCGACGACGTGGAAATAGACGCAAGACCGCGGGACCAAAGCTAAAGACCAAAACGGTGCACGCTGGTTGGGGGCGACGCCAGTGCAATACCAGTGGGTAGATTGTGAACGCGCTTTCATTGCGCGCCGCTACGATCGCATTGCCGGCTTCATGGCGTTGTTCGACTGGCTGTTCTGGTTTCCCCCGCACCTGCGCGATCTTGCCGCCGAACGGCTCGCGGTGCGCCCCGGTGCTCGCGTGTTGGAGATCGGATGCGGAACCGGCCGCAATTTTCCCGGGTTGCAGGCAGCCGTCGGAGCGGCCGGCAAGATCTACGGGGTGGACATCTCCTCGGGCATGCTGGCGAAAGCGCGGGCGCTGTGCAGGCGCAGACAGTGGAGCAACGTCGATCTCACCCAGTGCGACGCGCTGGAGTACATTCCGCCGGAGCCGCTCGACGGCATTCTCTTCGGCCTCTGCTATAACACCATGCCGCATCATACGAGCGTGCTCCGTCACGCCTGGAAGTTGCTGCGCCCGGGTGGCCGCGTCGTGATCTTGGACGGCAAGGTGCCCCCCGGCCTCATCGGCCAGCTGGCTCTGCCGTTCGGACTGTGGCTGATGAAGCGAACCATGCTGGGCAACCCCTTCATCAAGCCCTGGGAGCACCTCGCCCCCATGGCCGGGGACTTCTTGATGGAAGAGTTCGTGTTCGGCTCCTGGTATGTCTGCTGGGGCACCAAGACAGCGCCGGCGCAAACGGAGTTGCAGGCCCCACCCGAGCAGCTGCTCGCGGCCGAATAGGGTTGCCGCCTTATCCCCAACACAGTGTTGTCTTCACCTTCGCGTGCCGCACGCGCACGTTCCGACCTCAAAAGCGGGGCTCTGCGGCGGCGGGCGAAGGGGTTGGCTCCGGCGGCCGGACGTGGACGGGTTTGTCGGCGAGAGTAGTTCGATGAAACGCATTGTTGCGGCGCTCTGCGTGTGTTGGGCCGCCTATTGCGGCGCTCCATCAAATACCGCGCCGCTGGCTTTCGGCATGACCCTCGAGGAGGCTGCCGTCGCGCTCGGCGTACCTCTCCTCTACTATTCCGGAGATAACGGTTCGGAGATCTACCTGGCTTATGGGCAGGCGGGCGTTCTGGGAGCATACCCCGTTGCTTCCGCCCTGGCACTCCAATTTCGCAACGGACGCCTGACCGGCTGGAAGAAGGACTGGCAGGTGCGTCGAAACTAGACCGGGACGATTTTCTTCGAGTCGTCACCCCGCTCTTGCTCTTTTTGTTTGAGCATGTACTTTTTTGTTTGAGCATGGACTTTTGGCAAAATCCGTTCCAGTTGTTGCGAGACATTCTGTGTCTCTTTGGTTGAGTATGCCCATTTCGCAAGCCCGCTTTCCCCTTCTGCGGGAAATGCTCCGCACCGGCGCGTGATCCCGCTCTCCGTCCTTGATCTCTCGCCTGTTGCCGCGGGCTCATCCGGTGCCGCAGCGCTGCGCAACTCGCTCGATCTTGCGCGTCTCGCCGATCGCCTCGGCTACACCCGTTATTGGGTGGCCGAGCACCACAACCTTGCTTCGATTGCAAGCTCCGCCCCCGACATCATGATCGGGCAGATTGCGGCAGCCACCGAGCGCATGCGTGTGGGTTCCGGCGGCGTGATGCTGCCGAACCACGCGCCGCTCATGGTCGCCGAACGGTTCAAGGTGCTGGAGGCACTCTTCCCGGGACGCATTGACCTTGGGCTGGGCCGCGCCCCAGGCACCGACCCGGTCACCTCCTATGCGCTGCGGCGACGCCAGGATGCTGGGGGCGATGACGATTTTCTGCAGCGCTTTCAGGAGCTGCTGCTGTTCGAAAGCAGCGCCTTCCCCGAAGGCCACCCGTTTCGCGCTGTGCACGCCATGCCGCAAGATGTGAAGCTCCCGCCGATTTGGCTGCTCGGCTCCAGCGGCTATAGCGCGCAATTGGCGGGAATCGTGGGGGCAGGGTTCTCTTTCGCGCATCATTTCGCCGACTACGACCCAGCCTCGGCCATGCTGAGCTATCGCGAAGCGTTCAAACCCTCGGCCACGCGGCCGATCCCCTACGCCATTCTCGCTTGCGCGGTGGTCTGTGCCGACACGGACCGGGAGGCGCAGCGGCTTGCATCCACCATCGACTTCAACTTCGTGCGCCGGCAGCGCGGCGAGCATCTCCCGCTCGCAAGCCCGGAGGAGGCGGAGGCGTTCCCTTATTCCGCGGCGGAGCGTGCCCTCATCGCGCGGAACCGTGCCCGCCTGTTCGTCGGTACCAAGGACGCCGTGCTTGCGCGGCTCGAACCGATGATCGCCGCGACCAAGGCAGACGAGATCATGGTTACGACCATGATCTACGACCACAATGCGCGCCGGCGGTCCTATGAACTCCTAGCGGAGGCGTTCGGACTGCACCCGCAGACGTAGGGGGGCCCTACTTTTGGTTTGCTCTGCGCCGCAGTAGATCCACTGCGCGGCACCACCCCTGTTGCTTTGTCGGCGCGAAACGAGAAATATCCGGTGTCCCCGGCATGGATTGGGCCGGGCTTTTACGCTCACGGAGGTTCTCTTGGGTAAGCAGTTCACGCTCACGTCAGCCGACAAGTTTCAGTTGGGCGCGTATCGCGCCGACCCGTCCGGCCCCGCAAAGGGCGGCATCGTGGTCATTCAGGAAATCTTCGGTGTCAATCATCATATTCGCGCGGTTTGTGACCGGTTGGCCGGTGAAGGCTATGCCGCCGTCGCGCCCGCGCTCTTCGATCGTCAGGTGAAGGATTTCCAGAGCGGTTACTCGCCGGACGAGATTGCGGAAGCGCGCAAGTTCGTTGCCAACCCCGATTGGGGGGCGATGCTGCGTGACGTGCAGGCCGCAATCGATGAGCTCAAGGCCTCCGGGCCAGTCGCGATCATGGGCTTCTGCATGGGCGGGACCGTCTCGTTCCTGGCGGCGTGCAGGCTCAACGGCCTTTCAGCCGCGGTGTGCTATTACGGCGGGCAAATCGCAAAGAATGCCGACGAGAAGCCCAAAGTCCCGACGCTGATGCATTTCGGCGAAAAGGACGCCTCCATTCCCATGAACGATGTCGAGACCGTGAAGAAGAAGCGCGGTGGAGACAGCGAAATATACGTCTATCCGGATGCGCAGCATGGATTCCACTGCGACGAGCGCGGCAGCTTTCATGAAGCAAGCGCGAAGCTCGCCTGGCAGCGCTCCATGGACTTCCTCAGGAAGCACTTGAAGAAATAGGATCGAGCAAGATCAGAACCAGCGCTCGCTCACCGTCACGGTGTCCCCCGGTCGCACCGGCGCGATCAGGGGCACCTTTTGCCGCGCCGTCACGCCCATGGACGAGCAGCTGATCACAAAATCGTAGCGGTAGGCGCGGGGCGTAAACCTGCCCGCGATCGCATGAGGGCGTTCCGGACCCGCGCCAGAGGGTTAACGGATTAACGCCCGATATGGTTAGCAAATCATTTCACATGGTCACCGTAGCCAGGAATCGGATCGACCACGGTGATCTGCTTGACCGGAAAGTTGGAGATGATCTCGATGCTCTTGTCATGCACGATGAGCATCTCCTCGATGCGCACGCCGTAACGGAAGCGCT
>DATBYX010000308.1:0-4361 GCA_036513475.1 Xanthobacteraceae bacterium
ATTTTCTGAAAGGGTCAGCTCCGGCGCAGTTCGCGCATGGCGGGAAGCCGCTGCTTGAGCCGCTCCATCTCCTGCCAAGGATCCTGCTTGAGGCCGAGAAGCCGCTTGCCGAGATTGAGCACGGTGTACTGCGCGCCGCCCTTGCTGCGGCCGAGCTCCTCCCAGGTGAGCGGCACCGAGACCGGCGCGCCGGGGCGCGCGCGGGTGGAGTAGGCGGCGACCGACGTCTGCTCCAGCGAATTGCGGAAATAGTCGATGAAGAGCTTTCCGGGCCGTAGCGACTTCGTCATCTTCACCACGTAGCGGTCGGGACTTTCCGCGTGCATGGCGAGCGCGACTGTTTGCGCGAAGGCCTTGGTCGTCTCCCAGTCGGCGCCGGCGGTGGGCAGGACGACGTGCAGCCCCTTCCCGCCGGAAAGCTTCACGAATGAGACAAGGTCGATGGCCGCAAGCCGCGCCCGCACGTCACGCGCCGCCGCGACCACTTGCGTCCACGCCACGTCAGGCCCGGGATCGATGTCGAAGACGATGCGATCGCAGATGTCGAGCCGGTCGATGCGCGAGCCGCGCACATGCACTTCCAGCACGCCCGCCTGCACCAGGGAGAGAAGCCCGTCGAGGTCCTCGACCGCGAGCACCTGCCGCCGGTTCTTGTCGATGACCATCTTGAGATACTTGTCGTCGAGCCCGGCGGAGGCGTGCTTCTGAAAAAAGCACTCGCCCTTGGTGCCGTCGGGGCAGCGCACCAGCGCGAGCGGCCGATCGATGAGGTGGGGCGCCATGCAACGCCAGACCGCGCGGTAGTAGTCGGCGAGAGCCTGCTTGGTGACGCCCACATCGAGCCAATACACGCGGTCGGGATGGGTGAAGCGCACCTCGCTTTTCTGCTCTTCTCCGGACGAGCTGCCAGTGCTGCTTCGCACCTTCGTCTTGGTCTTGGAGCCCGGCTTTCCCGATCCGCGCGCCTGCGTTCTTGTAGCAACCGCGGTAGAGGCCGCGGCCGCACGTTTGCTCGCATCCGCGTCGCTTGCGCCAGAGGCCGGCATCTCCCGAAAGACTTCCTGCGGCGGCTTGTCTTCGCGCACACCCTTGAATGCAGCCTGGCGCACGAGCGCATCCGCGGTCCAGCCGCGGAACTCGGATTCAATCACCATCTTTGGCTCGACCCATTTGATATCGCGGCGCCGAGCCTCCTCGCGCGGGATTTGATCGAAAGACGCCTTCTCCGTCTCCAAGGGATGCAGCCGCTTCCACAAATCCGCCGCGACCGCGCGGGTGTAACCCGTGCCGATGCGGCCGGCATAGATGAGCCTGCCGCGGTCAAAATAGCCGACCACCAACGCACCAATGGCCTTCGGCAGCACGGTCGAGAGCGAGTAGCCTCCCACCACGAACTCCTGCGAGTTGGCGCATTTCGTCTTGATGAAGGCCTCCGAGCGGCCGCCGCGGTAGGGCGCATCCGCGCGTTTGGAGACGATGCCCTCGAGGCCCATCTCGCAGGCATGGCGCAGCACCAGAGGGCCCGCCTCCTCGAAATGCTCGCTGTACCTGATGGGCCCCTCTGCTTTCTCCCCGATCAAACGCTTCAATTGCTGTTTGCGTTCGATCAGAGGTAATGCCGTGAGATCGCGGCCATCGAGATGGAGGAGATCGAAGACGTAATGGATGAAGCTGTTGGCCTCGCCCGCCTTGAGCGCCGCCTGCAGCCCGGAAAAGCTGGCCACACCGCGCTCATCCTCGACCATGATCTCCCCGTCGATGAGCGCACTGCGCGCGCCCAGTTTGGCGGCAGCGGCCGCGACGTTGGGAAACTTGTCGGTCCAGTCTAGCCCTTTGCGCGTGAGCAGCGCCACGCGGCCGCGATCGATCCGCGCCTGAATGCGGTAACCATCGAACTTGATCTCATGCAGCCAGCCTGGCTCGCTCGGCGCCTGGTCGCGCAAGGTCGCAAGCGACGGCGGCACGAACTTGGGCAACGCGGCAGAGCCTGACGAGTCATCTTTTTCCCCACTCCTCTGCGCTTTCTGCTCCCTCCGACTTTGTTTTGGTCGCGCCGACGCGCGCTCGCTCGTGGGCGCGCGAGCACTCTTGATTGCACCGGATTTGACGTTGTCGGCGACGCTTCGGTTCGAGTGCCATACGCGTTTGCGGCCCTTGCCTTCCGCGATTTCCGGCATGGAGCGGCCGCTCACGACTGAAAGCGGTTCTTGCTCCAGAATGTCGGGATCGTTCACCTCCCGCGCTTCCTCGTCCCGGGCCTTGATCAGTAGCCACGGCTCCTTGCTCTCGCCGGCCCTGCGGTTCATGCGCACGAGATGCCAGCGGCCGCGCAGCTTTTCGCCCTCAAGCGCAAAGTCGAGATGGCCCTTGCGGTAGCCCTTGTGCGGATCGCCGTCCGGAATCCAATGGCCGCGGTCCCAGATCATGACAGTGCCGCCGCCGTACTCTCCCTGCGGAATGGTCCCTTCGAAAGTGTTGTATTCGATGGGGTGATCCTCGGTGTGCACGGCAAGGCGCTTCTCTCCGGGAACGAGACTTGGGCCCTTGGTCACGGCCCAGCTCTTCATCACGCCGTCGAGCTCGAGCCTGAAATCATAATGCAGGCGTCGTGCCGCATGCTTCTGGATGACGAACCGGTTTCCCTTGCCACGCGCCGTGTGTCCGCGCGGCTCCGGCGTCACACCGAATTTCCGCTTCCGGCGATAGACCTCTAGTCCCATCGGGGGGTCCCCACCTCGTCCGGAGAGAATGGCGCACCGCACAAAAGAATGATAACACGATGCGGCAGCATCCGTTCCTTAACGCTTGGGGCGACACTAGCAGCCGCGAGCACCCTTGCCCCCAGAGACGTGGCTTCCGCGGGTGGGTTTACCGCCACCACCCCTGCCGGTTAAATTGTGGCAACCGGTACTTCTTTTCTTTGGTCGGCTGGAGTGTCCCATGTCGCAACCTTCCAAGACCCCGCTGCTCGATCTTGTCAAAACACCGGCCGACGTACGCCGCCTCGAAAGCCGGCAGCTGCGCCAGCTGGCCGACGAGCTGCGTCAGGAGACCATAGATGCCGTCGCGGCCACCGGCGGGCATCTCGGCGCCGGCCTCGGGGTGGTCGAGCTGACAGTCGCGTTGCACTACCTCTTCAACACCCCGGACGACCGCATCGTATGGGACGTCGGTCACCAGGCCTATCCCCACAAGATCTTGACCGGCCGACGTGACCGCATCCGAACGTTGCGCCAGGGCGGCGGGCTCTCCGGATTCACCAAGCGCGCCGAGAGTGAATACGACGCGTTCGGCGCCGCGCATTCCTCCACGTCGATCTCGGCGGCGCTCGGCATGGCGGTGGCGCGAGACCTTGCAGGCAAATCCAACAATGTCATCGCCGTCATCGGCGACGGCGCCATGTCCGCCGGCATGGCCTATGAAGCCATGAACAATGCGGGAGCGATGAATTCGCGCCTCATCGTCATCCTTAACGACAACGACATGTCGATCGCGCCGCCGGTCGGAGCGCTCTCAGGCTATCTCGCGCGTCTCGTCTCGGGGCGGACTTATCGCTCGGTGCGCCACACCGTCAAAAAACTGGCCAAGGCGCTGCCGCCATTTCTCGAGCAGCGTGCCGTCGCCATGGAGGAATATGCGCGCGGCCTGGTTACCGGCGGGACGTTGTTCGACGAGCTCGGTTTTTTCTACATCGGCCCGATCGACGGGCACAACATCGATCACCTTCTTCCTGTGCTCAAGAACGTGCGCGATGCAGAGAACGGCCCGTTTCTCGTCCATGTCGTCACTCAAAAGGGCAAGGGCTATGCGCCGGCCGAGCAATCAGCCGACAAATATCACGGGGTCGTCAAGTTCGATGTTGCAACCGGCGCGCAGGCCAAATCCAAGCCCGGGGGGGCCCCCGCCTACACCAAGGTCTTCGCCCAGGCCTTGATCCAGGAAGCGAGAAAGGACGACAAGATTGTCGCGCTTACCGCGGCAATGCCGTCCGGGACGGGGCTCGACCTATTCGAAAAAGAATTTCCTAACCGTTGCTTTGATGTGGGCATTGCCGAGCAGCATGGGGTGACCTTCGCGGCTGGCCTGGCGACCGAAGGCCTCAAACCCTTTGCCACCATCTATTCCACATTCTTGCAACGTGCCTACGACCAGGTCGTGCACGACGTTGCCATCCAGAGACTGCCGGTGCGGTTCGCTATGGACCGCGCCGGGCTCGTGGGCGCGGATGGCCCCACCCACGCCGGCGCCTTCGACGTCGCCTATCTCGGTTGTCTGCCCGGTTTCGTGCTCATGGCCGCGGCGGACGAGGCTGAGCTCGTGCACATGGTGGCGACCGCTGCAGCCATCGACGACCGCCCGTC
>DATBYX010000309.1:0-5240 GCA_036513475.1 Xanthobacteraceae bacterium
CGCATCGTCTCGGAGAAGCCGGGCGCCAGCGGCTTCACCGGCGAGACGTTGATCCGCACGCCGCGCACGCCGAGCTTGTCCATCTCGGCTAGAGCTGAGTCCGGCGCATTCTCATCCACGTCCACGATGCCGCGGCAGCGCTCGAGCATGCAGGCATTGTCGCGGCCATAAGCGCTGGGCTGGACGAACACGAAACGTTCGACGCCGAGCAGCTTGGCGAGCTCGAGATAGTCGGAGAGCGGCGCGAGCGGCGGAGCGTAACGCAGGTTTTCCGTCGTTGCAGATCCGTAAGGGTAGCGTTCCGCCGGGCCGAATATATGGAAATGCGCGTCGCACGATTTGGGCGGCGCGCGGAAGGCGGGTGGTGGTTCGTTCTGGTGACTCAACGGCTCTCTCCTTATTGCCGGGCACCGGCCCCTACTGGACGGTGATCTTGGCGCGCGTGATCACTTCGCGCCAGATGCCGATCTCACTCTCCAGATGGCGCGTCATCTCCTCCGGCGTCGAGGTGACGGCAACGGCGGCTTGCTGAAGAAATGCCTCCCGCAGCCGCGACTTTTCGCAGGCGCGGACGATCTCGCGGTGCAGCCGCTCGATGATCGGTCGGGGCGTGCCCGACGGCGCGGCGACACCCCACCAGTAGGACATGTCGTAGCGCGGCTGGCCCGCCTCTTCGAAGGTTGGCACCTCGAGCAGCAATGCGCTGCGCTGCGCTCCCGACACGCCGAGGCCGAGCAGCGTGCCGCCTTTCACGTGCGCAATACCCGAGGCAAGGCTCGCGATCACCATGTCGACACGGCCGGCGATGACTTCCGCGATTGCCGCAGCAACACCACGGAACGGGACGTGCAGTGCCTGGGTTCCAGACACACTCAGCAATAGCTCCATCGCGAGATGCGCGGACGATCCCGGCCCACCGGAGCCGAAGGTGATCTCACCCGGCCTCTGCTTCGCGAGCGCCACGAGCGCCGTGAGCGTGCGCGGCCCGAGCCCCGGACGCACCAGCAGGATCGAAGGCGAGTGCGCGATCCGGCTGATCTGCGCGAGATCGCGCACCGGGTCATAGGGCAAGTTCGGATAGAGGCCCGGAGAAATGGAGAGCGAGGTGTCGGTAAGCAGCAGCGTATAGCCGTCCGGCGCCGCGCGCACGACCGCCACCGTGCCGGCCGTCCCGCCTGCACCGCCGCGGTTCTCGATAACCACAGGCTGGCCGAGCTGCTCCGTGAGCTCATTGGCAAGCAGCCGCGCGGAGACGTCGGTGAATGAGCCCGGCACGAAGGGCACGACGATGCGCAGCACCCGGTCCGGCCAGCCGACCTGGCCAAAGGCAGGTCCGATTGCGGCAAGCGGGGCAAGAGCGGCGGCCCGAAGCAGCGTGCGACGGTTCATGGTTCGGATTCTTCGGTGCTGTTGGTTAGGCGGCCGATGGAAGGGCCAGGAGTCTACGCGGCAAGGCGGCGCGCTTATAGTTCGCCACCTCGAGGTGCACATGGCGGGCGAGGTCGGCCCAGCGGCTCAGCTCGCGCTCCAGATGCGCCTCCAGCTCAGCCGTCTCAGGGTGCCGCAGCGCCACGTTGGTCGCAGGGTTGAGCATGCCGAGGGTCGGCGCGGGAATTCCGGCGGGTCCGAGCAATCCCATGCGCAAAGCGCGAAGTTCGGCAGCGCCGTCTCAGCCACCGTCACGACACCTCAGGCGGCAACCAGCAGCCGCGCGGCATCCCACGCGGTTGCGCGGATCGAAGACCAGGTGGGGCGGCCGAACTCCGCTTGCAGGCCGGCGAGGATCGCGTGCGTCGGCAGTTGGGAGCAACCGATGAACAGCGCGTCGCAATCCGGCCCCATGGTCGCGCGCGCCAGATCGCGTACCTCCTCCGCGGTGATGCGCCCGAGCGCCGTGACATCCGGCGCCCGGAACGTGTCGAGGCGGACGGTGCTGATACCGCCGTCGGCGAGGAATGCCTGAAGCTGCGCGTTCACTGTGTCGTGGTAGGGCGTAATGACGGCGATGCGCTTGGCTTTCTCGTGCTGCAGCGCGCTCACCATGGCGCGCGCGGTGGTGACCACCGGCAGGCCGGTCGCCTCGGTCAACATGGCCGAGAGTTTCGCATCGCCGGCCGGACCCGAGAGGAAGCCCGCGGCGGTGCAGCCATAGGCGATGAGATCGAACCGGCCGTTCGGGAAATGCTGCCGCGCCAGCGCGATCGCACTATCGCGATAGGCCGGAAACGTCTCCTTCGTCAGCAGGCCCACGCCGCGCGGGATCTTTACCGTCGTCACGGTCGAGCCTGGCGGCAGCCACGCCGCAAGCTCGACTTCCATCGTCGTGTTGTTCGCCGGCACCATCAGGCCGACCTTCAACGACGCTGCAGCCGACGTATGTTTCGTCGCGGTCATCGTGCTTATGCCGTCACCCAGCCCAACTGCGCCGCCTTCAGCACGGGTCGCGTCAACGAATGCGCCGCTCGCCGTGTGCCGACCGGCAATGCGCGCCAATCCAGCGCACGCACCTCGCCGAACAGATGCGGCAGGCGTTTCCAGCTCTCGCCGCCGTCGGTCGAGCGGAACAGCTCGCCGAGGTTGCTGCAAACGAATATCAGCATTGGATCGGCGGCATTGGTGGCGACGCACCAGACGGTGCTCTCGATCGGCCCCGGCAGATTGGCATTCTCCCAGGTCCTTCCGTAATCGCGCGAGCGCAGCAGGAACCCGTCGTTGCCCGGCGGCCCATTGCCGTTGGTGAGGAATACCACGCCCGAGCCGTCGGCGCGCGGCACCACGGAGCGGGTGTAGGGCCAGGGCGAGGGCAGCTCCTGCAGCACCCAGGTCTCGCCATTGTCCTCGCTGCGGTGCAGGCCGCGATTGGTGGTCGCGAGCAACGCCTTGCCGCCGCTCGGAAGCTTCACCACCGCGAGCCCGTGCACATCACGGGAGACGAGGCCCTGTTCCTTGTACTCCCAACTCGCACCGCGGTCTTTGCTGCGATAGATGCCGCCGATCTCGACCGTACCCCAGACCGTGCCGTCGTCCACCGGATCGAACACGATCTGGGTGACCCGGGTCGGACCCGCGTTCACGTCGGAGGACGGAATGACGCCGGAGGCTGTCAGCGACGTCCAGCTCCGGCCCGCGTCGACAGAGCGGAAGAATCCGGCAGGCCGCGTGCCGGCGATCACCACATCCGGGTTGGCGGGATCGACGGCGACGGCCCAAACATCCTGCATTGGCGACGGAAGGTGCGCCCACCGCGCCGTCGGCTCGTCCCATCGGAAGACGCCCATGTCGGTGCCGGCGAACAGCCGCTCGGGCGTCGCGGGGTGGCTCGCGATCGACCAGACGCGGGCTTCCAGATACATGCCGGAATGGCTGTTCGGATGCACCCAGGTCTCTCCGCTATCGTCGCTGAACCAAGCGGAATGCCCGCCGGTGCCGACATAGACATGCACCTCACGCGCCGTGTTCGGTGTCTCTGCCATGCTGTCCTCCCTGGCCGGGATTGTCTGCGTCGAGCTGATCCTACTCTAACGAGTAATCCCAACATGCGGGAAATGACAATGGCGCTTGTGCCGTCGCTACTAAGCACGGGAGGAACATCTTGGCCCTATCGATGACACGACGTGCGTTTGTGCTCGGTGCCGCCATGGCCCCGCTGCTTGCGCGCCGGACGATCGCGCAGGCAGCTTTCCCCTCCAGGCCGATCCGTATCATCATCGGATTTCCGCCTGGCGGCGGGATCGACATCCTGGCACGTCTCATAGCGCCGAAGATGTCGGAGCGGCTCGTCCAGCCGGTGGTGGTGGAGAACCGTCCAGGTGCGAACGGATTGATCGCGACCCAGGGCGTTGCGCAATCCGAGTCGGACGGTCACACGATCCTGTTCGGGACCACGGGAAATCTTGCGGTCAATCCGGTGTTGTATGCCGGCCGTCCCGGCATGAACATGGAACGCGACTTCATGCCGTTGTCGCATGTCGCGTCGCTCGCCTTCGTGCTCGCGGTGAACCCTTCCGTACCGGCGAAGTCGCTCAAAGAGCTGATCGACCTCGCGAAGGCGCGTCCGGGGGAGATTTTGTACGGGTCGAGCGGCAATGGTGGCCTGCCACATCTGTCCGGCGAACTCCTGAACCTCCAGGCGGCGATCACCACCCGGCATGTGCCCTATCGCGGCAGTGCACCAGCCTTCACCGATCTGATCAGCGGTCAGGTGCAGTTCGTGTTCGATGCCTTCGCGATCGCGCAGCCGCATATCGATGCCGGCCGGCTGCGCGCGCTCGCGACGACGGGACCAAAGCGAATGTCGGCCTTGCCCGATGTGCCGGCGGCGAAGGAGACGCTGCCGAACTTCGAAGTGGTGAACTGGTACGGCATGGTCGTGCGCGCAGGCACGCCCGCCGCGATCGTCTCCCACCTGAACCAGGAGGTAGCGCACGCGCTGCGCGAGCCCGATGTCGCCGGGCGTGCAGTCTCGTTGGGCCTCGATCTGATCGCCAGCACGCCCGAGCAATTCGCCGCGCTCCAGCGTGACGAGATCAAAAAGTGGGGCGAGGTGATCCGCACCGCCAACATCAAGCTCGAGTAGCCGGCGTACCACCCCGTGAGGCTTCGTCACTGTCGTCCGGCAAATAAGGTGATCCTCGACCCGCAAGCGGCGCCGCGAGCTCGAGTATCGTCTATTCGCGGAGCTCCCTTCTGAGCGCAGACACATAGCACCTGATTATCTTCTGGTCGCGACGCATCACTTGACGCACCGTGCCGATCCTTGTGCAGCCCACGATTACGCAACTCGACCAAAAGTGCAGACGCGAATGAAGCCAGCGCCCACGTCGTTCATTCCATCTCGCGCGGCGCTAATAGACCAACTTGCGCGGCTTGTGAGCCCCTCGCTGCATGAGTAACGTCGGGGCTCATGTCAGCGGACAGTGAAGCGACCGACCTTCACGTAAAGGCACCTCTCGACCTAAGGCAGCAAACACACCCACAGGACGGGCTTCTCCATGAAGATCGATCTTTCTACGGCTTCCATTCGGGCGTGTCGGGAAACGGGGAATTGGCGTTGGCGCGCTTGAACTTAGTTCCATCCTCGGCCATCGACGCCACACGCGCAGCGATAGCGTTAAAAAACCATGCGAGTGAATTATGCAGGCAAAAGAAATCGTTCGTAACACTGTGAAGGAGAAGCTGGCGCGCAACGAGATCGTGGCCTCGATGACGGTGCGCTTGGTGCGCGGCATCGAGATCGCGCA
>DATBYX010000310.1:0-16352 GCA_036513475.1 Xanthobacteraceae bacterium
CCGGCAGAGAACGTTGGAGCGTTGATCATGGGCTACAAGGTCGCGGTGGCGGGTGCCACCGGCAATGTGGGCCGCGAGATGCTCACCATCCTCGCCGAGCGCGCGTTTCCGGCCGATGAGGTGGTGGCGCTTGCATCGCGCCGCAGCCAGGGTGTCGAAGTCTCGTTCGGCGACAGGCAACTCAAGGTCAAGGCGCTCGAGCACTATGACTTCTCAGATGTCGACATTTGCCTCATGTCGGCCGGCTCCGCCGTCTCGAAGGAGTGGTCGCCGAAGATCGCCGCAGCCGGTGCGGTCGTCATCGACAATTCCTCGTGCTGGCGCTACGACGCGGACGTTCCCTTGATCGTGCCCGAGGTCAATGCGGCGGCTATTACGGGCTTTCGTCGGAGAGGCATCATTGCCAACCCGAATTGCTCGACCGCACAACTCGTTGTGGCGCTCAAGCCGCTGCACGACAAGGCAAAGATCATACGCGTCGTGGTCGCCACCTACCAATCGGTCTCCGGCGCGGGCAAGGACGCGATGGATGAGCTATTTGCGCAGACCAAGGCCGTCTACACGCTCGACGAAGTCACGACCAAGAAATTCCCCAAGCGCATCGCGTTCAATCTTATTCCGCACATCGACGTCTTCATGGACGACGGCTTCACCAAGGAAGAGTGGAAGATGGTGGTGGAGACCAAGAAGATCCTCGATCCCAAAATAAAGGTAGTCGCGACCTGCGTGCGCGTGCCGGTGTTCGTCGGTCATTCCGAGGCGGTTAACATCGAGTTCGAAAACCCGATCAGCGCCGACGAGGCGCGCGAAATACTGCGCGAGGCGCCCGGCTGCCTTGTCATCGACAAGCGCGAACCCGGCGGCTACGCGACGCCCTACGAGGCCGTCGGGGAGGACGCGACCTACATCAGCCGCATCCGCGAAGATCCCACGGTGGACAACGGCCTGGTGCTGTGGTGCGTGGCCGACAACCTGCGCAAAGGTGCCGCGCTCAACGCCATCCAGATCGCGGAATGCCTTCTAAACCGCAATCTCATCGAGGCCAAGCGTAAGGCCGCGTAGTGCCGTCACGAACCGATGCGCTGATTCAGGCCGCGTTCAAATAAAGGCAGCAGCGCGTTTCGTCTGCTCGGTTTCGCCTCTGTTGCGGTTAATGACTCGTTACGGGCCGGCATCAGTGTGCCTCCCACGCCACAACGGTCTGCTTTGTGCACCTTGACCGCGCGTCGGCAACGCACGCACTGATTTTGCGGCGGGATTTGATGCGGCGCGCGTGCAACAGCTTGGCTCAAAACAACCTGCGGACGACTTTGACCCCAAATGCGCCAAGGATCCTGATCAGACTGCCTGCATCGGTCGACGGGGAGAGGCAGGGATGTTTACGGCCACTTTGATCATCGCAATCGTGCTGCCCGCTTTGATGCTGGGCCATATGGCGCACGAGGAGATTCAATCGCAAAAGGCCTATCGCCGGGCGCGCCTCCCGGCCCGCCGTTAGGATCATCCAAACCGCGTCGAGCCCGATCAAGGAGCGGCGCCAGCGTCCCTCGTACACTGCGGAAGGCCGGCACTCCATCTAAACTTTTGAGAGGCTGGTACTTACTTCCTCGGCTGGCTTGCTGACCCCGCCTGTTGCGCGTTCGCAGGTGCGAGAGCTGCAACGGAAACGAGGGTGACGCTGCGAGGAGAAGTTTCTTCTGGCTGCTCCATTGAAAAGAGTTGGGATATCAGACCAACGTTCGCGCGGCGGCATTTGTTCTCCACCTTCACCGGCCGCAACCTTGGTGCTGATCTGGCGATGTTGCCAAGTTTCCTGAATTGCGCGTAACGTGTGGTGCCTGACGTCGGCACTCGTGGCCGCGACTGAGCAGAGCGTGAAATCCGGGCGGCTGTGCCCGCATGTCCGTCACCCTCTACGGGGCCAGGCGTTCCTCAAAGGATCCACCCTGCGGGAACTCATCCGCAGTCGGGCGCTTATCCCAAGCAGGAGACGACATGCTATGCTAGGTTTTCCGCGAGGACGGTAATGTGAAGGTTTCCCGCCGAAGGTTCTTGCACAGCATCGGCGTTGCTTTGGCCGGAGCAGGCGGAACGTGGGCCGGCGGTGCTTACGCAAGAGGCGATCGGCCGCCGAATCGAGCGTCTCAGCCAAGTTGGTGGCATGGGCTCTCGCAGTTCGGCGATCTCAAATATCCGCCTGGGTTCCCCCAGTTCGATTATGTGGACGCGAACGCTCCCAAGGGCGGTAGCGTGCGCGAGGGTGTCATTGGCACCTTCGATAATTTCAACAGGGTGCCCGCGGGTGTGAGGGGAAATATCGCTGCAGGGATCGAGCTGATCCATGACACGCTGTTGCTGCCGTCACTCGATGAGCCGTCGAGCGAATACGGATTGCTCGCGGAAGCGCTGACCTACCCGCCCGATTTTTCTTCCGTCAGCTATCGCTTGCACCCGCAGGCCAGATGGCACGACGGCACGCCTATTACGGCAGAGGACGTGGTCTTTTCCTTTGACGCATTCAAGCACAACAATCCGCAGCTTTCCTCGTACTACAGGCACGTCGTGCAAGCGAAGATTACGGCTGAGCGCGAAGTCACATTCAGCTTCGATTCACCCGGCAATCGCGATCTGCCGCTGATCCTGGGTCAGCTCACGGTTCTGCCGAAGCATTGGTGGGAGGGCGGCGGCGCGTCCGGAGCGCGCCGCAGGATTGCGGCAACCACGCTGGAGCCGCCGCTCGCGTCCGGTCCTTACCGGATCAAGAGGTTCGAGCCGGGACGCATGGTCGTCTACGAGCGCGTCAAGGACTACTGGGGCGAAGATCTCAATGTGCGGCGCGGCTGCAACAATTTCGATGAGCTGCGCTTCGACTATTTCCGAGATCTCACGTCCGCGTTCGAAGCATTCAAGGCCGGCGATCTGGATTGGCGGGTGGAATATAGCGCCAAGACATGGGCGACCGGTTACGACTTTCCCGCGCTCGCGGCAGGCCGCGTCGTGCTCGAGGAATTTCCGATCCGGAACATGGGGCTCATGCAAGCATTTGCATTCAATGTCCGCCGTCCCAAATTCAAAGACCCGCGCGCCCGACGCGCTCTCAATTTTGCCTTCGACTTCGAATCGATCAACAAGCAAATCTTCCACGGGCAATACGAACGGGTCTCCAGCTACTTTCAGGGCACCGAGCTTGCGTCATCGGGACTCCCGCAAGGGAAGGAGCTGCAGCTTCTCCAAAGCGTTCGCGAGCACGTGCCCGCGGAGGTGTTCACAACAGCATATTGGAACCCTGTGGGCGGCAGCGACGAAACTGCGAGAGGTAATCTGCTGCACGCAATGGAGCTCCTGAAACAGGCGGGCTTCATAGTGGAGAACATGCGGCTCATCGATACTGCAACAGGCGAGCAGATGCAGGTGGAGTTCCTGATTCGTAATCCCGCCTACAAGCCCATCATCTTGATCTACAAAGCTGCGCTGGAGCGTCTCGGCATTGGCGTGACGATTCGCCTCGTCGATCCCGTGCAATACGAGAACCGCCTGCGGGACTGGGATTTCGATATTGTCGTCAACTCCTGGGTCGAGACGCTCACTCCCGGCAACGAGCAACGCACTTACTGGGGCTCGAAGGCTGCGCAGACGCCCGGCTCGCGGAATATCGTCGGCATCAGCAACCACGCAGTGGACGCACTGATCGATCATGTCGTTTTCGCCCGCAATCGCGCGGAGCTTGTTGCGGCGGGCAAGGCGCTCGACCGCGTATTGCTGTGGAACCACTACGTCGTCCCGCAATGGACTTATCAGAAGCTCCGCACTGCACGCTGGGATCGATATGGGCGGCCGCAGGTGCTGCCGAAATATGGCGTATCCGCATTCCCAACGATCTGGTGGCAGGACTCGCAACGCGTGGCCGATACGGACGGCTCCGGCGGCTGAAGAAGCTCCCTTCCGCCATTGTGTCATGGCAGGAGGGCGGCTGCACGCTGCGCAATGGTGGGCGAAGTCTCCGCATAGATCTGCCTCACCACGACCTCGGCCTGCTCGCCCGAAAGAGGCCTGACTTCGAGCTTTAGCTTCTCCGCATCTGCCAAGAACTCCGGGTCCTTCATCGTCTCGTTGAAGCCTTGGCGCAGGACAGCGAGCCTTTCCGGCGGAATACCGGGGGGCCCCAGGAATGGCCGGCCCAGCGCCTGGCGTACGAGAATCAGCCTCAGTATCCGGCGCTGCTCGTCGGTCTTGGCAAAATCCGTCACCAGCGGGATGTCGGGAAGGTCGGGGTGCCGGGACAATCCGAGCTGGGCGAGGATATTGATCTTGCCCGCAGCGAGCCAGGTTGGATGGGTGGACTTGACGCTCGACCACGACCAGCCGCACCGGCCGTTCACCTCGCCCCGTTCCATCGCAAGTACCACATCGTTCCCGCCGGGATAGCCGCTGACCACGCGCATTTTCGTGCCCAGCACACCGTTGATCACGCGCGGAAATTGATCGTCGTCCGAGCCGGCCCCGGCCGCGCCCACGATGAGTTCCTTGTGCATCAAGTCGGCAAAGGCGGAGACGCCGCTGGTGTGCCAGGCGACGCAGATGCTCACCTCGTCGTTCGCGCTTCCGATCCAGGAGAACTCGGTCGCCTCAAACTCGATGCCGGGGCGGGCCAGCAATTTGTCGAAGGGAGCACCGCGGCCGATCGTACCCATCGCGGTTCCGTCTCTCGGCGCGGCGCCGTAGAGCCAGTTCGCGAGCCGCAGGCTTCCAGCGCCTTCCATGTTGCGGGGCAGGATCGCCGGGCTGTGCGGCAGGTGCTTGGGAAGATGGCGCGCCAGCAGTCTCGCATAGAGGTCGTAGGCGCCTCCAACGCTGTAACCGATGTAAAGGTTGAGGCTCTTGTCCTTAAAAAAATCGCCGGGCGCTTGCGCCAGCGCGGTGCTGGCCAGAACGGCCATGACAGCCGCGAGCACCCCTCGGCGCACGCGGCGCGCCAGCTTCGCCCTGGTGGGGAGTTGCCGGCCACACACGGTAAGAATGAGATATTTCCCGGGCGCAAGGCAGGATGAGCAGCGCATGTTCCGCTCCATCGAGGCTGTCGAGTGGGCGGCCCATGATGCTCTGTAGAGCCGGACCCCTACAAGGGTCCGGCACTTGTCACGAAGGGGCGGGCTTAAGACCTGCCCCTTCCAAGCGCTCTGCAGTTTGTCATCCGGTAGAACTAACCCCCGGTGCAGAATCCGCCGACTCCTGAGACCGCGGCTTGGCACTGCTCAAAGGAGTGAAAACCGCAGTTGTTCCCTCCGTTGCGATAATGCGCGCACCAGGAGCCTGCATGGGCTGCGATGCTGGAGACCGCTAGGGCGGCGAGGATTAACGAGATGAGCGAAACAGTGCGCATGATTTTCTCCTTTGATGTAATCTGGACGCGCGAACCCGCGTCCGACCGACTGCAGCAATAGCGTGTCAGCACCTGCATGAGGTTGATGACCGTCACAAAAAAGGCGATTGCTGGAATACGGCTAGCGATAGCGATCAGCCGATTGCGCGCTCGCGCGCTGCGGGCACGTGTGCACGCACCGCGGGGATATCAGGCAGTGCAAGGCTCCGTCCCGGCGCGACCCACTTGATGAGCTCGAAATTGCCGTCAAAATGCTCGATCACGGCGGTGCAGCTCTCGATCCAATCGCCGCAGTTGATGTAGGAAAAGCCACCCTGCCTGCGCACGACCGCGTGGTGAATGTGGCCGCAAATCACGCCCTTTACACCGCGGCGCCGAGCCTCGCCGGCAAGCGCGCTCTCGAACGCGCCAATGAAGTTAACCGCGTTCTTGACCTTCAGTTTCGCCCATTGTGAAAGCGACCAGTAGGTAAACCCGAGCGCCCGTCGCAGCGCATTGAAATAGGTATTGATCCAGATGGCAAAATCGTAGGCTTTGTCGCCGAGCAGTGCGAGCCAGCGCGCATGGCGAATCACGATATCGAACATGTCGCCATGAATGACGAGATACGGCGTGCCATCCGCAGCCACATGGATTGCATCCTCAACGACTTCGATGCCGCCGAAATGCGTGCCGTAATAGTCGCGCAGAAACTCGTCATGGTTGCCCGGAATATAGATCATGCGGGCGCCCTTGCGCGCCTTGCGCAAGAGCTTCTGCACGACGTCATTATGGGATTGTGGCCAATACCAGCCCGATTTCAGTTGCCAGCCATCGACGATGTCGCCAACCAGATAAATGGTGTTGGCATCGTAATAGCGCAGAAAATCGAGGAGTTGATCCGCCTGGCAGCCTTTCGAGCCAAGATGGATATCGGACAGGAAAAGCGTCCGAACCCGATTGGCTGGCTCGGCCGTGTCAAGCATCAGCAATGCTACCTGCCGTCATGGGCTGATGTGTCGCTGATTTGTGTTGCGGTTCAATGAAACACTATGCAATGGAGCTCCGTTGCGCGACGCGCATGGCATTGCCGCGCCACTCGAATTCATTGCCGATCCAGGCAGCGAGCCAAAGCACAGGAAGCAGCAGGTCGCGCAGCACGCACAAGGGCACGGACCGCCATGAGAGATGCCAGCCGGCGACGTGGGCAAGAGCCATCTCAAGAAGATACCAGAGGCATGCCAGGGCGGCGGAGATGCCGAGCACGGGCCAGTCCATTGCCGTCGCAACGAGCATCGCCGCCAGGAGCGACGGGATTGCACCCGCAAAGATCTCGACTGCAAAAAAGAGCTTGAACGTATCGCGCCGAAGGCGAGCCCAGCGGATCTGACGCTGCCAGACTTCCGCCAGCGTGCGCCTGCCGAGAGGCTGACCGAAGGGCCGAGCTACCAGCCGAACCCGCAGTCCTTGCCTGCCCACGAGCTTGGTCGCGGCTGCGTCTTCTGCAAGCTCGCGCGCCAGCGCGTGGATACCGCCTCCGCGTTCCAGTATGTCCCGGCGCCAGAGCATGGTCTTGCCTTGGGCGAAGCCCAAGCCGACGCTATCCGCGAAGCACTGCCACCGGGCCTGATAGGTATTGAGGAAGGCGCATTCGAGCTCTGCCCAAACGCTGGCCGGCGCGCATCCGATGGGAGGGGAGCACACCAAGCCGGTGCTGGAATCCCAGGCGGCGAGCAGACGCCGGATATAGTCGGGCGGCATAAGCACATTGCTGTCGGCCATGATGATGTGCGCGTGGCGCGCGGCTTCCCAACCTTTCACGACGTTGTTCAGCTTGGGATTGGTGCTGATGGAGTCGCTCCCGAGCAGGAGGCGGGCCGGCACAGCCGGGTGGTCCGTTATCAGGCGCCGTACGAGCGGAAGCACCGGATCCGCGCCATGCGCGGCGCAAAAGAGAATCTCATAGCTCGGGTGGTCCAGATCGAATGTGGATGTAAGCGTCGCCTGCGAGAAATTTTCGATCCCGCACAGCGGCCGCACGATGCTCACGCCTTCGGCTCGCTCGCCTGAGCCGGTCGCGCGCTCAAGTCTGCGATACCTCGCGATGACCACGCCGATGCTTGCAAAATGCAGGAGGATGGCGACTGCACAGAACCCACCCGCCAGTATGGTCGGCATTGTCATCGAATCTGCGATTACGCCGATCGGATGACGGTTGAATGACAATTCTCAGAAGCGGCGATCCTGCCGAAGTCTACGCGTCGACAAATTTCAACATAGCAGTCCAGATTCGGCCGTGGACGGATCGTCATCGCCCTTACGTCTTTGTTTCTTAGCTTTGCACTGATTCGAATCAAGGCACGGTGCGCACTATTCCAGGGAGTCGATTTCTGCTCCTCCTCTTCCACCATCTGGATGCGTCATGGCGCCCAGGGAGATCACCGTGACTGCTTGGCTCGCGCTCCTCCTCGCCGGCGTGCTCGAGGTCGTCTGGGCGTTGAGCTTGAAAGCAACCGATGGGCTCACCCGCTTTTGGCCGCTGATGATGACGCTTTCCACCATCATCTTGAGCTTTGGCCTGTTTACATTCTCGCTCAAGGCCGTTCCCTTCGGGACTGCCTACGCGGTATGGGCCGGCATTGGGGCCGCAGGAAGCATGATCGCAGGCATGGTGATGTTCGGCGAATCTGTCGATGCATTCCGAATTGCCTGCCTTACCCTTATCATCGGAGGCATGATCGGGTTAAAGCTCGCCTCCTGAGGCCATCCTGTGGACAGCAAGAGGCGCCCCTCCCGTGGCTCGCGCCGGAAGGTTGCGGTCGCTTTGGCGTTTACCCCCTCCGATCTTGGCTGTAGCTTCGTGCCTTGGCCTAGACTCAGGAAAAGCGAATGCGCCTTGATTGGCTAAGTTGGTCAAATCCAGTTTCGATCTGGTGGGGCTGCTTGCTGCTGGTGAGCAGCATCAACGTCATCCTCTGGCTTGCAGTCGCTCGTCACCTCCTGAAGAAAAATCTGCGCCTGGAGGTCCTGGCCTGCTTGTCCGCCGTCTACGTATTCGGCTGCGCCTTTCGAGCAGTGCTACCTCGTGCCGATGTCCAGAGAATCTGCCTTTTCGATAATTGGCTCTCGAGCGTCCTCGTTGGACGGTCCATCGCGACGGTGGCTGAGGTCTGCTTTGCTGCGCAGTGGGCCATCGTGCTCTATTGCCTCGCGGACTCGGCGCAATCAGGTACCGTCCGAAAGATCGCTAAAGCCATTGTGCCGCTCATCATCCTCGCCGAGTGCTGCTCCTGGTATGCCGTTATCACGACAGATTATCTTGGCAATACCGTGGAGAATTCGCTCTGGGCTGCGACCTTCTTGCTGATTGGTGCTGGGCTCGTAGTCCTGCTGGACAAGTTTGAGGGCCTCATTCAGTTCGCGATCCGCTCCGCACTTCTGGGCATTGTGGGTTACGTAGCCTTTATGGTCATGGTCGATGTGCCGATGTATTTCGAGCGTTGGCAAGCTGACGCGGCGAGCGGAAAAGAACTGCTGGGATTGATAGCCGGATTGCAGGACGCGGGCGCGCGGTGGATTGTCACTCGCAACCTCGCGCGCTGGGAGGGCGAAATTACCTGGATGACGCTCTACTTCAGCTTGGCGGTATGGGCAAGCCTTGGGCTTTGCTGGTTCGCCCTGGTAAAAAACGTGCTGCACCGCTATCGGAAGCCGACCGTACGGCTCACTCCGGGATTACGCGCCTATCAACCAATCTCGGTTCGGGTTGATTCGAGGTAACGCGATCAAGGCGAAGGCTACCGGCAACGAACAGGCCGCTTTCTGCAAGCGCGGACCGTGATCGCGGATTTGGCGAGCAGCGACAATTCGCGCCCGCCAAGCAACAATGCGGCCACTGAAAGCGGAAGCATGAAGTAAAGGAAACGAAACATCAGCAGCGAGGCCAGCAAGTCTTCCCGGATGAATTGCGGGAGCCCAAGGAGCATCGTCGCTTCAAGCACGCCAAGGCTTCCGGGAACATGACTGAGGAATCCTAGCAATATCGCCGTGACGAAGGTCACCAGCACGATGCTCGGGTCTACGACGGGATACGCGGGCAGCAAGCTGTACATCGCGGCCGTCCCGGCGCTCAGATCCAGTGTGCCGATTCCGATCTGAACAAGCGTTAAGCGCCAATTCGGCAGGCGTATGCGCCAGTCCGAGCGGCCGATGACGCGAGGGCGTGGCACGAGCCAGAGCACGTAGCCTAAAATAATCATCAGGCCCGAAAGGCCGATCAGCCGGTTGGCCCATGGCGGCAATTGATCGACCGCGCTTGCCACTTCGGGCGCGTATGACAGAACGCAGCCCAGCACGAATGCGTTGCCCAACCAGAAGGTCAGCCCCGTGACGAAGGCCATTCGGGCAATATCCATGAGGCCCAATCCCCAGGCGGAGTACACTCGAAGCCGGATCGCGCCAGCGGTAAAGACCGTGGCTCCCAGATTATGACCGATGGTGTAGCTGGTGAAACTGGTAAATGCCGCTACCCGATAAGGCACAGTAGCGTGGCCGATAGTGCGCAAAGCGAAGAAATCATAAAAAGTCAGCGTCAGATACCCAAGCACAACGAAGCCGGCGGCGGTCAAAACCTCTCGGAGCGGCTGTGCCTTGAGCGCTGCGATGACCTTTGCAAGTTCGATGCCCTGAAGCAACTTCAGCAGTATGGCAAACGCAAGCACGACGATGAGCAAGCTGATCGCGACGCCGATAATGTTCCAGCGCACCCGCTCTCTTATCGCCCGACTGACGACGCTCGTCACGTTGCGCATGAGCTCTCGGCAACAGGCGTCCGATGCAAAGGCGAATCACGCAGCCAAGCTCCCATCTCTCTGTGACGCTGTTGTTACAATCCCAGGAAATCAGCAACAGACGACCCCTGCATGCGCTCAAACTTCCACAAATCATATTTTTCGGACAAGCTGAGCCGATCGCGCTTTGTCACACAACTGAGACATGAAAGTCGCAATGTCGCGCGATGCGATTCGCCAACGACGCGGCTGAGCCGCTTGCGCCAAGGGCACCCTGATGCGGGTTTTGATCGCAACGGATGCCTGGCATCCGCAGGTCAATGGCGTGGTTCGCACCTTGACCTCGCTATCGCGCAGCGCGTTGCGCCTGGGCGTGCGGATTGAATTCCTGACACCCGACGGTTTTCGTACTTTTCCAGTCCCGACCTATCCCGGATTGCGGGTGGCATTGCCGAGCCGGCGGCAAATCGCTCGACGCATCGAGCAAGCTGACCCCGATGCAGTCCACATCGCGACCGAAGGGCCTATCGGCCATATGGCGCGCGGTTATTGTTTGAGGAGCCATCGCCCATTCACCACGAGCTATACAACGCGCTTCCCGGAATATTTGTCCGCGCGCGTCCCGATCCCTGAAGGATGGGTCTACGCGGCTCTGCGGCGGTTCCATTCCGCTGCTGCGGTGACCATGGTTGCCACTCCATCCCTCATGGCGGAGCTCAATCAGCGGGGCTTCTCCAATCTCGCGATGTGGACACGTGGGGTCGATACCGACCTGTTCAAACCTGATGGCGCCATTGAGCTCCCCTTTGAACGACCTATTTTCGTCACAGTGGGGCGAGTTGCGGTTGAAAAGAACCTGGAGGCATTTCTTTCACTGGACCTGCCCGGCACAAAGATCGTTATCGGCTCAGGGCCTGAAGAGCCCATGCTGAGACGCCGTTTCCCGCAGGCGAAGTTCCTCGGGTTGCTCGAAAATGGCGCCTTGGCTGCGCACGTGGCCGCGGCCGACGTGTTCGTGTTTCCGAGCCGGACGGACACGTTCGGCGTCGTACAACTCGAAGCGCTCGCGAGCGGCGTCCCGATTGCCGCATTCCCGGTTACCGGTCCGAAGGATGTCGTAGGGGGCAACCCCGTTGGGGTCTTGAACGAGGATCTGCGCACCGCCTGTCTGGAAGCTCTTAGGATTCCACGGGAAACGTGTCGCGCCTTTGCGCTGAAATTCTCCTGGGAGAACAGCGCCCGTCAATTCATCGGACACGTTCGGAAAGTCGTGACTCCCGACAACGTGAAATCAAACGCGGAAACGGCTGTGGTCGCAGCCGCACAGAGCTGAGGGGAGGCATGCCTCTGAGACGTGCGGCGTAACAGTGAAAGAGGAAGCAAAATCATGACCGACCTGTCGTTGAAGGAACTCGACAAGGAGACGATTGCGAAGGCGTATGCGCGATGGGCGCCGGTCTATGATCTGGTGTTCGGCGCCGTGTTCGAACGTGGCAGGCACGCGGCAATCGCCGCCGCCGAACGAATCGGCGGACGCATCCTGGAAGTGGGTGTCGGAACCGGCATATCGTTGCCGGACTATTCACCCCGTAACCGTCTTTGCGGCGTGGATATCTCCGAGCCGATGCTGCGCAAGGCGAAGGAGCGGGTGGCCGAGTTCGGACTTACCAACGTTGAGGGTCTGTGGGTGATGGATGCAGAGCATCTGTCCTTTCCGGATGCGTCATTCGACGTGGTGGTCGCGCAATATGTGATTACAACAGTACCAGATCCCGAGGCGACGCTTGACGAATTCGCCCGCATCTTGAAGCCGGGCGGCGAAATCGTGCTGGTGAGCCGCCTGGGCGCGGAGGCGGGTTTACGGCGGGCGTTGGAGCGCTGGTTTGCGCCCGCGGCACGCAAGCTTGGCTGGCGCTCGGAATTCTCCTGGGAACGCTATGCGCGCTGGGCCGAACAAACTCCCGGCATGGAGTTGGTTGAGCGCCGCTCGATGCCTCCATTCGGTCACTTCTCTCTCATCCGCTTTGCCAAGAATGCGCGAGCGGCAGTGGATCGCGATCATGCTGCCAAGCGCGCTGCGGCCTGATTGCCATCATTCTCTAACAGCGAGGCGGCGGTCACATGAGATTCATAAAATCGCCATACCACAACCAAATGTCCTTAGCACGGGGAGGCACAATGGACCGTTTTCTTGAGGCTCTGCGAGTGCAGCGTTGGGACGACCATCGCTACTATCATCACAGCCGGATCAACCAATCGCTCCATCTGGTGAGTGCGATGAGTTTTCTGTTTGCATACATCATGATTTTCAAGGACCCCGCGGTTGCGGCCTTGGTCGGTTGGCTCGCCGCGATGACCAGCCGGCAGATCGGGCATTTCTTCTTTGAACCTCGAGACTACGACGTGGTGAATGACGCCACCCACGAATACAAGGAGGAGATAAAAGTCGGTTACAATCTGCAACGCAAGGTCGTTCTTATGACGATCTGGGCATTGTCTCCGCTGGCGCTGTACTTCGACCCTACCCTGTTTGGAATTTTCGCGCCGCATGCCAATTCAGCCGAATTTGTGCGCCATGTCGCACAAATTTGGCTCGTGATCGGGGCTGGCGGGTTGTTGTTTCGCACGGTGCAATTGTTCTTCGTCAAGGACGTCCAGACCGGATTGGTTTGGGCTACGAAAATCCTGACGGACCCGTTTCACGACATCAAGCTCTACCACAAAGCGCCGTTCTATCTCCTGCAGGGAGAGCTGATCGATCCCGGCATTCGAGCCGAATGGAGCGAGGAGGATGCCGAAGAGCTACCGCGGGTCAGCTGAGGGACTGTGAGTCGGACCGGCGCGGTGGGCGGCTGCGCGTGGTAGAAAGCCCATGCGCAATCATCTCCCGCAAAATCCGGCGCTTGATCGCCTTATTTGTCAGCGCCGGATTTCTCCACCACCAGCCATCGTTCTGCATGGTTCGTGCCGCCGCTACGAAGCGGTCCGCGACTTCGACAAACTCCTCCGCGGTATAATTGAGGCTGAAGATCAGGCGACCGGTTCCAATCCAGCTCAGCGCCAAGCCCTCGGCATGCAGGTAATACTGCAGCATCCAGTTGTAGCGCGAAGGCTGCGTGTAACAGACGGTCCAAATCGAGGACATGTTTGCTACCTGCACCGGCAGGTCTTCGCGCCGCAGGCGATCGTTGAGCCGCTGTGCCCTCTCGTCCCAGATCCGATCGAGGTCGCGGTAGAGCTCACGGGTCTGCGGCATGTCGAGATGCAGCAGAAACTCGTGCATCGCGGCCATCACGTAGGGATGGGAGTTGAAGGTCCCGCGGGCGAAGCAGACCTCCGCTGGTCGCTCTTCGTGAAACCGTCTCATCAAGTCCTTGCGTCCGCAGACCACACCAACGGGAAGCCCGCCGCCCAGCGTCTTGCCGTAGGTGACGAGATCGGCCGGCACGCCGAAATATTCCTGTGCTCCACGGATGCCGAGGCGAAATCCGACGAATACCTCATCGAAGATCAAGACGATGTTCTGTCTGGTGCAGACCGTGCGCAATCGATGGAGCCACTCGGTGTAGGCCTTCTTGTCGACATGCGCTTTGCGAGTGCTGTCGATGAGGGAGGAATCCGCCGGTGCGTTCGTGTTGGGATGCAATGCCTGCAGCGGGTTGACCAGCACACAGGCGATGTTGCGCCGCCTTTCCAGCAGCCGGAGCGTATCATCGCTCATATCTCTGAGCGTGTAAGTCTCGTGCGCGGGTACTGGATTGCCGACACCGGGTTGCACATCGCCCCACCAGCCGTGGTAGGCGCCACAAAACCGCACGAGGTGCGATCGGCGAGTATGGTAGCGTGCGAGCTGCACGGCCTGCATGACTGCCTCGGTGCCCGACATGTGGAACGACACTTCGTCGAGCCCCGAGATCTGCTTCAAGCGCTGCACGTTTTCAGCGACGACCGGATGATAGCGGCCGAGCACGGGGCCCAGCGCCTGAACGCGACGCAGGCCCCGCTCGATCATCTCTTTGTACACATCGTATCCAAATACGTTCACCCCATACGAGGCCGTAAGATCATAAAATTGATTGCCGTCGATGTCGGTGATCGTCACGCCTTTGGATGCTTGCACAAAGACGCCGGCATTGAGATGCCTACGCACGAACCGGCTGTACTGGAACGGCACCCGATATGCGGCAGTGAATTTGAGGTCGGAGATACTGTCCGCCACCTCGGCCGTGCACCGCGCCGTCTGCACGAAGCGCTCCTGATACAGCGCCGAGAGGCGCATGAAGCCCGCGCCGCGGCGTGCTGCTATCTCCTCCGGTGCATCGTCGGAGCAGAAGAACCGGGCTTCATCATATTCGTAGAAGGGCACGAGCGCCGCCAGACGGCGCGCGAGCCGCGCATGGCCGACCAAAGAGCTATGCTTCGCCTTCGAAAGTTGCAGACGGCGCTGCAGGCTTGCCAAGGAGGTCGCCAGCGCGGCAGTCCCCAGCCCATAGAACGCATATCTCGCGCTGCCCCAGTCCATCGAATCAGATTGTAGGCAATGGATTTTACGACATGATGACGGTCCGGGCACAGCTTTTACGCATCATCGAGCAGGAAGACCTGAACTTTCTGCTCACCAACCGAATCCCCCGCCGTTGGCTCACGCTGTTCATGGGCTGGTTCAGCCAGATCGAACAGCCGCTAGTGCGCGATATCTCCATTACGCTGTGGCGCTTCTTTTCGGATCTCGACTTGCGCGAGGCCAAGAAGCCGGAATTTCGCAGCATGCACGACTGTTTCATCCGCGAGCTCAAGGACGGTGCACGCCCGATGGATCCTGATCCAAGAACTCTGGTCAGCCCCTGCGATGCCATCGTTGGCGCCTGCGGGGAGATCTCCGGGACCACGCTCTATCAGATCAAGGGGGCCCCCTACACGCTGGAGGACCTCCTGTGTGATCAGGAATTGGGCGAGGTGCATCGCGATGGACGCTACGTGACCTTACGCCTGACCGCAAGCATGTATCATCGTTTCCACGCACCGCACGACTGCCGGATCGATCGGGTGACCTACATCTCGGGAGATACGTGGAACGTCAACCCGATCGCGTTGCGGCGCGTACAACAACTGTTCTGCAAGAACGAACGGGCAGTCTTGAGGACCAGGCTCACGGGGACCGGACACCACGTGACGCTGGTCCCGGTTGCCGCTGTGCTCGTCGCCAGCATCCGGCTGCACTTTGTCGATGTTCTGCTCCACCTCAGATATTCCGGTCCCAATGTGATTGCCTGCGACGCAACATTCGGTAAAGGCGAGGAATTGGGTTGGTTTCAGCATGGCTCCACCATGCTCGTATTTGCTCCCGCCAGTTTCTCGCTCGCGAAGAATGTGCGCGAAGGCGCAACGATTCAGGCGGGGGAGCCGCTTATGCGTCTGCCGTAATCAAACCGCCTCGCTCAGTCCCGCTCAGGGCTGCTGTCGCTGGGGCGTTGCTGGGGAGCACCGATGTAAGATCCGCCTTCGGCCGCTCTCCCCAGAGCACATGACCCTGGACCATGTAAAAGATGGCTTCCGCGATATTGGTCGCATGATCGCCGATCCGCTCGATATTCTTCGTGCAAAAGACGAGGTGGACGGCAGACGTGACGGTTCCGGGATCCTCCACCATGTGGGTGAGCAGCTCACGAAACAACGACGTATAGAGGCGATCGACGTCCTGATCACGCGACCAGACCTCGATAGCCTTGGCCACATCGCGATTGGCAAGACTGTCGAGGACATTCCCGAGCTGAGCCAGGATGAGGGTCGCTATGTGAAGCACTCCTCCCATGAATTGTCGCGGCAGATCCGCTCGCTCGAGCGCACCTACGCGCTTGCCGATGTTCTTTGCGAGATCCCCAATCCGCTCGAGTTCGCTTGCGATCCGCAGGATTGCGACGGCTTGCCTCAGGTCGACAGCAACAGGGTGCCGTCGCGCAATCAGCGTCACGACCGCTTCGTCGATCTCTCGTTGCATGTGGTCGATCGTGGTATCGGCGGCAACCACCCGCCTTCCCCGCTCCTGATCGCCTTTACTCAGGGCCTCGATCGCTTCGAGGACCTGTCTTTCGACAAGACCGCCCATTTCCGCGATGCGGCGCGAGAGAGCTTGCAATTCCGAACCGAAGGCGGTGATTGTATGCTCGAGTTCAGCCATTGCGGCCTCGCTTGCTCAATCCCCT
>DATBYX010000311.1:0-2740 GCA_036513475.1 Xanthobacteraceae bacterium
CCGCGCCCCCTGCATCTCCTCGGGGGCGTTGTAGATGAGGAACGGAAGCGGGGTCGCCGCCCCGATCGCAACGAAGTGCTCGATCAGCATCGTTGCGGGCGGCGTCCAGTAATACGGCGTGGTGGCAATCACGGCCGCTGCGCCGGCCTTTTCTGCGTGGCGCGCGAGCGCGGCGGCAATCGCACTGCCGCTCTCGCTCACATGGGCAAGGACAGGTATGCGATCACCTATGCGCGCAATGGCGAATTCGAGCAGAGCGCGGCGCTCGCCATCGGTGAGGCTGACGGATTCGCCGATGTGCATGGGAAGCGCCAGCGACTGCGCGCCGTTGGCGACGTGGAAATCGAGGAGTTTCCCGTAGACCTCGAGCGCGATGCCGCCATCGTGCGAGAAAGGCGTCACCGGCGTGTGCACCAGGCCTGGCGTCAGGACGGGCATTTTTAAGAAGCGCGCTTGTCGATCACCAGCCGTGCGGCTCGCTGTCGAAAATGCCGAGCCGCTCCAGCTCGCTGCGGATGTGAGATCGACGTTGCTTGCTGGCTGTCGGCAACGGCGGTCTGGTCGGTCCCACTGGTCGTCCCATCATCACCATGCCGCCCTTGAGCGAGGAAGGATATTGGTCGCGGAACAGCAGCCACAACCATGAGACCTTGTACTGCAGCTCGCGTGCGCGCGGCCAGTCACCCTGCATGCAGGCGTCATAGAGCTGGGAGCACAGATTGGGGCAGATGGAGCCCGCCGCGGAGTAAGAGCCCACGCCTCCAAGCGGGATCGAGGGCAACAGATATTCAACCCCGGTCAGCAGCGCAAAGTCGGGTCGGCTTGAAAGCGCGGCGCGCGATATCTCCAGGAATTTCTCGCTATTGAAGCTTGCCTCCTTGACGCCGGCGAAATTGGGCAGGCGCTCGATGAGGCGCGACATCAGCGCACCGGTAATCTCCACGCCGGCGAGATAGCTGGGCGAATTGTAGGAGAGGACAGGGAGCTCGATGGCGCTGCAAAGGCGCACGAAATACGCCTCGATCGCAGGAAGCGAAGGGGTCCAGAAATAGGGCGTAATGGCGAGTATGCCATCAGCGCCGATTTTCTGCGCATGCCGCGCGAGCTCCATCGTGTCCTCGACGGCAAGCGCGCTGACATGGATGGTCACGGGTATTCTGCCGTTCACGACGCGGACCGCGGCTTCGGCAAGGAGCTTGCGCTCCGCGATGGTGAGACTGAGCGATTCGCCTTTGTGGTGCGGCCATGAAATGGCCGTTGCTCCGGTGCGGACATGAAAATCCAGCAGCCGCTCGAAGGTCGGCAGGTCGAGGCTGAAATCGTCCGTAAACGGCGTCACCGGGCTTTGCATGACGCCCCGGAACCTCGCTGCTCGGCGATCGGGGCTGAGCAATCAAATAGCTCCGTCGTTCCGCGGCCGCGAGGGGAGTCCGGAATCTCTAACCACTCGCCGTGCGCTTACGATGGCCGGGCGACGCGCAACCACGGCGCCTGGCTATGGATGACGGGCTCGTCCCAAGTGGGCCTGTGCCGACTTGCCGGCGCGTCAAAATGACGGCTTATCTCGCGGCGGCGGTGGCCGAGTTACAGGTGGGGTACATGGCGGCGAGCTCGCGGCCGGTGAGATACATCATGCGCGGAGTGAGGCCGCCACGCTCCTTGATCCAGAGGCGGACCCGCTCGGGATAGATGTCCATGAGCAGCTTGGTGGCAGCCTTGCTGGTCACCGGACGCCCGTCCTCGCCGGGGTTCCATGCCGCATGAAAACCGAGCTTGGCCCGCGAGGTGACACAGATGCGCTCCTGCGGGATCACCCCGAGCACCATGGTGCAGGCGGAAAAGCATGGACCATCGATGATCACGCGCTCCCCGGAATCCTTCAAAGCCGTGAGATGCTCGAGGTACGGCCCGATCTGGCCCCCCGGGTCGGCAACGATTCGGACGGTCGCCTGCGCAGTCGTGATCGCCAGCGCCGCCATGACGGCGCCGGCCAGAACCGCAGCAATTCGCATGCTTTTCCCCCACCCCTTTGAACCACGGCGCTCGCGTTTCCCCGAACGAGCGCCGCCCCAGGCGAATACTGGAAAGGAAATGTGTGATAAATATGGAACAGCCTATCCCCAAAGCGCCCTGGCAGGCGGATGAACGAGGCTTCCCTCATAGCGAAGCCCATCCGGCCGATCGCGCGCGAGCAGAAGCGGCCCATCGACATCCGCCACGGCTGCGCCCTGCGCCAAGAGCAGGGCAGGGGCCATGGCGAGCGATGTCGCCACCATGCATCCCACCATCAGCGTGAGGCCAAGCCGTTCGGCCTCCTCGGCCATTGCGAGTGCTTCGGTCAGCCCGCCGGCCTTGTCGAGCTTTACGTTGATGGCGTCGTACTTGCTGACCAGCCCAGGGAGCGAGCTCCTCGCATGGGCGCTTTCGTCGGCGCATACGGCGATCGGCCGTGCCGCGCGCGTGAGCGCCTGGTCGCGATCCGCCGGCAAGGGCTGCTCGACCAAGGTCACGCCCGCCTCTGCGCAAGCGGCGAGATTTTGCTCCAGATCATCCGGCGTCCAGCCTTCATTGGCATCGACAATCAGCCTCGCGCGCGGCGCTGCATGTCGCACGGCGGCTATTCGCGCCGGATCCCCGGCTGCCCCCAGCTTGATCTTGAGGAGCGGCAGGCCGGAGGCTTTCGCAGCCCGCTGCGCCATCTCCTGCGGCGTGCCGAGCGAGATGGTGTAGGCCGTGATCA
>DATBYX010000312.1:0-2367 GCA_036513475.1 Xanthobacteraceae bacterium
CGATGCAGATCATGTATGCCGGCATAGTGGGAACAGCGATGCTGCTGCAAACACAGATGACGGAGAGAATCGTCAAGACGCAGTACCTGGCCTGCAATCCAGAGCGGCAGTTCTCCCGCGCCGAGCGACTGCGAGCGGCGGGCGACGTTGCGGGCCTGCAAGCATTCACTGCAGGCGCCCTGATATCCGGCACCTGCATCTCGCTCACGCCGGGTCTCGCCGTGCTTCGGGTGGGTCAGGGCAAAGGCCAGGGCGTCATCCGGATTCGGCCCAAAGGGTCATTCAAGACCTTCTTCACTTCGGATCTGGCTTTGGAGTGAGCTGTGCAACTCCACCAGAACCCACAATGCGTGCTGCATTGCCGATCACAGTCACCCGAGTTAAGGGCCATGACGAATGGAGGGACTCATGGGGCTTGAATCCTACTTTAGTGCGCCATTCTTGATGAGCTTCATCACAGCTGCGAACGTCTGCGCGGCTATTGGCGGAGTGCTCTACATCGCATCGACGTCGATGAAGACCATTATCCCGCTGCGCATTGCGGGCATCGCGAGCGCCTTGTTTTTTCTGTGCTCGGGGATTTTCGCGCGCTCCTTTCCACCGATCTTCCTGTACTCCCTCCTGCTTCCGCTCAACACGTTCCGCCTCTTTCAGATGCTGCAGCTGATCAAGAAGGTCCGTGCCGCAGCCACCAGTGACCTGACCATGGACTGGCTGCAGCCGTTCATGCACAGGCGAAGCTTCCGAAAGGGCGATATTCTTTTTCGCAAAGGCGACCTCGCCAATGAAATGTTCCTGGCGGAAAAAGGAAAGTTCGTCGTGTCGGAGCTCGGAATCGAGCTCCGGCCCGGCCAGATCTTCGGCGAGATGGGCCTCTTGACGTCTGGCTCGCACCGGACCGCGACCATCGAGTGCACCGAATCGGGACAAGTGCTGATGATCACCTACGATCAGGTGCGGGAGCTCTATTTCGAGAACCCGGAGTTCGGCTTCTATTTCCTCCGGCTTGTCGGCGAACGGCTGCTGCATGATCTCAGACGGGTAGAGGAAATGCTGGCGCAGGAGCGTCAATTGCGCCTGCAGGGCGCGTCGTGAGGCTCTGCGGTGCCCGGACATGTTCACCTTAATACATGCGATCTCGAATCTCTGTCATGCTGGACGCTGCCGCGCCTCCGGCAGCTCGCCGCCGGTCGCGGGCGGTTCGGGATCGATATCGTGACTCTGATGCTTGTTGCAATCGCGGGTGCAATCGCACCCGCGGGGGCCAAGACAAGCGCAAGTCAACTCAGCAGCGCCGCATGCTTCTCCTGCTTACTTTCCCCGTTCTGTCATTTGGTTTGCGCGGTGTACACGCCGTCCCATCCGGGCTCGGGCGGGCTCTCCTCGAGTTCGTCAATGCGCGCCGCGTAAGCATCAAGCAGGCCTGCCACTTGCAGCGTGCCCGAGCAGCTGCGGCAGGCGTCCAGCATCTTCCTCGCGCCGGCCCAGTCCTGCTTGCGGTAGCACAAGCGCAAGTTTTCCCAAGCTTCCCGCAGCCCCTTGAACGCCGGAGTCTGGCTCAAATCCACGCGCCCGAGAATGGTGTAGATGACCTCCGGTTCGGCCTTTCCCTTCACGCGAACTGTATCGATCTCCAGCAAGGCGAACTCATCCGCAACGGCGGCGGCCGTTCTTGATCCGATGATGTTCGACAGGTCGTAGGTCCTGGTTTGACCCTCCAGGCGGGAGGCAAGATTCACGGTATCTCCCATGACGGTGTACTGGAAGCGCAAATCTGATCCCATGTTGCCGACCGTGCAACGCCCGGTATTGATGCCAATTCCCATCAGGATCGGCGCGAAGGGGATATTCGCCGCCGCGGACGCTTCGCGCTCGCGCTCCTGGTTGAGCGCATCCACGTGCTCCAGCATATCGAGCGCGGCATTACAAGCATCAGTCTCCTGGGCCGCATCATCGAGCGGCGCGTTCCAAAACGCCATGACCGCGTCCCCCATGTATTTGTCGATTGTTCCATTGCGCGCGATGATTGCGTTGGTCACCGGGGTGAGAAAACGATTCATCAATGCCGTGAGCCCCTGTGGATTGTCCTTGTAGGTTTCGGAAATGGTGGTGAAGCCACGGACGTCGCTGAACAGGACCGTCATGATGCGATCCTCGCCACCGAGGACGAGCTCCTTCGACGATTTTGCAAGCCGCTCGACCAGAGTTGGCGACAAGTACTGGCCGAACGCCGATCGAATGCGCCGGCGGTCGAGTTGCTCGCGAAAATATCCGATGACGACCACGCCCATGTAGATCGAAAGGAGCGTAAGCACCGGGAAGGTGGCGTCGAACAGCATCTGGTGCTGGCTGTAGGCTATCCAGGAG
>DATBYX010000313.1:0-3574 GCA_036513475.1 Xanthobacteraceae bacterium
GCGAGCGAAGCTCTCCTCGCTCGCCTCCACCTCCTGAAACAACGGCGCCTTCCCTGCATAGCGGAATGCGCCACCGGGACGGCTCTCCTTCTCGAAGACGGTGACCTTGTTTGTGTCCGCAACGAGCGACGCATAGGTCAATCCGGCCGGCCCAGCGCCGATCACGGCGATGCGCTCACCGGTCGGCGGCTCGGTATTCGCAAACTCCGTTTCGCGTCCGGCAGCGCCATTGACCACACAGCCGATGCGCGCTCCGCCACGCATCTCGTTGATGCAGGTATTGCAGGCGAGGCAGCGCCGGATCGGCTGCCCTCGCCGTAACTTCTCCACCCACTGCGGATCCGCGATCAGGGTTCGGCCGAGCGCGATGAAATCCGCTTTGCCCTTGGCGACCGCCTCGGTGGCGATAACCGGGTCGCCGAGGCGACCCACCGCAATGACGGGGATGCGCACGTCCTTCTTCACCGCGGCAGCGAACTCGAGAAACGTCGCGTCGGGAGAGCGCATCGGCGGAAGCACGACCTGCGCCGAAGGGAGCGAGCGATAATGCCCCGCGGTCACATGCAGCGCGTCGGCACCCGCGAGCGCCGCCCAGAGCGCGATTTGCCTGCCCTCAGGAAACGGCAGTCCGCCGGGAAAGAAATCCTCGACCGAGAGGCGATAGATGACCGGCATGTCGGCAACGGCGCGCTTGACGGCGCGGAGGACCTCAAGGCCGAAACGGGCGCGGTTCTCGAGACTGCCGCCATACTCATCGGTGCGCCGGTTTTCGAAAGGCGCATGGAATTGCGAGATCAAATAGCCGTGGGAGGCGTGGATCTCCACGCAGTCGAATCCAGCTTGCCGGGCGCGCAGGGCGGCGGAGGAATGAGCCGCGATCGTCTGCGCGATGCGCTCCCTCGTCATCGCTTCTGGAACGATGGTCTCGAATGTCGTTTCATAGACGGGATGCGGGATCGCCGAGGGCGCAATCGGCGTCTCGCCGCAGATGTCTCGGCGCGTGTGTCCTCCCGCATGCCCGAGCTGGATGGAGACTTTCGATCCCGCTGCGTGCAGCGCCTCGACCAGGCGGCTCAACCCGGGAATGAAGCAATCGTCATAGATTCCGACTTCGCGCCGGCGATGCCGTCCCGCCCGCTCCGGCGAAGCCATCTCGATGGTGATAAGACCGACGCCGCCGCGCGCCCGCGCGAGGTAATAGGCCAAGCTGTCGTCGGTGACATAGCCCTCCTCGTCCGCGGTGCGCGTTGTCATCGGCGGCATGACGATCCGATTGGGTATTTCGACCGAGCCGATGTGCGCCGGGGTCAGGAGAATGTTGCCCGCTGCAGTCACAGGACCGGGATCTCGCCACCATCGAGGTCGATCGTGGCCCCGGTAAGCCAGGTGCCGCGGGAGGACACGATGAAGGTCGCGAGATCGGCCACATCCTCGACCTTCCCGAAGCGGATGATTCCCGTCTCCTGACAAAACCGCTCCCGGACCTTGGCTTCCGGCTCACCGGTGCGCTCGATCTCGCCGCGGATGCGCCGCCATTGCCGCTCGGTCTCGACCAGGCTTGGATGAATGCAATTGACCTGCACGCCGTCGTCCTTGCCGAGATCCGCAAGGCATTTGGTGAAAGCCGCTACCGCGGCATTGACTGAGCTCCCGATGGTGAAGCTCTTGTCCGGCTTGCGTCCGCTGGTCCCTGCGATCGCGATCAAGGAGCCGCGGCGTTCCTTCAGCAGCGGCCAGGCGGCGCGGGCAAGCCGCATGTGGGCGAAAAACTTGAGCGCATAGCCCTCCTCCCAATCGGCATCGGTGAGGGCGAAAAAATCACCGCGCTTGGTGGTGCCGGCATTGTTGACGAGAATATCCAGCCCGCCGAGCTCACGGCGCGCCGTTTCGACCAGAGCGGCGGGAGCGCTCGGCGCGCGCAGATCAAGCGGATGCACCACCGCGGTGCGTCCCTTCGCTCTGATGGATTGCGCCACCTCTTCGAGCGCTTGCTTGTCGCGCCCGGTAAGCAAGAGATCGCAGCCCTCGTCGGAAAAAGCGAGCGCAATGCCTCGCCCGATCCCACGGCTCGAACCTGTGACCAGCGCGATCTTCCCCTTGAGTCCCAGCTCCATGTCAGTGCTCAGGCCCGAGACGCTCCGTCGAGCAGCCAGCCGAACCGCTCGCGCGCTTTGCGCGTGACTTCCGCGCTCGGAGCATTGGTGGGAGGAAACTTGTCGCGCCAATGAAACGGCCGACACGCATTGATCAGCGCCACCGAATGGGTCATGTCGCCAACGGCACGCCGCTCCGGCGGCAGTGCCGGGTCCGCGCTCGAATCCCAGGAGCCGGTGATGAACTGGATGGATTCCTTGGGATCGGTACGCGTGAGCATGGCCCACAGGAGCTGGTCCAGGTTGGTCACATCGACATCGTCATCCACCACGATGATGTATTTGGAGGCGTAGGCGGATGCGCCGCATTGCGCCGCGACGTGGGCGGCCTGCACGGCATGCCCGGGGTAGCGCTGCGTGATCGCCACCGCATGCAGCATGCGGGCGCCGCCGACCTCGTGGCACCAGACCGCGTGCACCCCGGGCACGCCGGCATTGGTGACGTTCTGTTTGATCGTGGCCGAGCGCATCACGGCACGGTATCGCGCCATCTCGTCGGGGCCGCCTCCCATGGGCGGCACACCCAGAAGGATTGGATCGTTGCGATAGTAAATCGCCTTGATCTCGAGCACTGGAATCGGGCGCACCCCTCCCGCATAGTGGCCCGTCCATTCGCCAAACGGCCCCTCGGGGTGGGTACGATCGGGCGGCACATAGCCTTCGAGCACGACTTCTGCGTTGGCGGGAAAGGGAAGTCCGGTCACCTTCCCGCGCACCATCTCCACCGGCCGGCCGCGTAGCCCGCCGATGAGATCAAGCTCGAACACTCCGTACGGCGCCTCCAAGCCGCCGAAGAAGAAGGCGAGCGGATCGCCCCCAAGCACCGTGACCACCGGCAGCGGCTCGCCGCGCTTGAATGCCTTGTCGCGGTGAATGCGTCCATGGTGGCCCGCCGCCATCACCATGCCGACAGTCTTCTTATCGTGCACCTGCGCCCGATACGCACCGGCATTAAGCCAGTTCTCCTCCGGATCGCGCGTGATGCTGTAGGTTCCCGTTCCTATGTACTGGCCGCCATCCTTCTCATGCCATTTCGGCGCGGGGAAAATCGTGACGTCCACCTTCTCTCCCATCATGACGTTCTCGAGGACAGGCCCATCCTCCACAATGACATGCGGCACGACTTTCTGGTCCTGCAGGTATGCTTCGCGATAGGCATCGCTCAGCTCCCATTTGGTGAGATGGTCGGGAAAGCCAAGCGTCATGTTACGGCGGGTCCCCGCAAACATGTTCATGAGCAGCCGGAAACCCTTTGGACAGCCGGCAATGTCCTCGAACACGACGCACGGCCCATTTTCCGCCCGCAACACCGCCTCCGCGGCAAGCCCGATATCCTCCTCGCAATTCGCCCCCTTGACCGTGCGGACTTCACCCAGCCGGTCCGCCTGCGCGAGCCATTCGCGCAGGTCGTTGTAGGTGAT
>DATBYX010000314.1:0-7554 GCA_036513475.1 Xanthobacteraceae bacterium
GTCAACCCCTCGCTCAGCACGACGCCCGGAATCTCCTCGACGCCTTCCATCAGATCCATCAATGCCGCACGGTGCTGCGGGCGCACCGGAGCAAATCCGACGCCGCAGTTTCCGAACATCGCGGTGGTCACTCCGTGCCAGCAGGAGGGCGCCAACAGCGGATCCCACATCGCCTGTCCGTCATAATGGGTATGCACGTCGACCCAACCGGGCGTGACCATCAGTCCGCTGGCGTCGATCTCGCGCCGGCCGGGACCCTGTTTCCCGCCGACCTCTGCGATGTGCTCGCCGGCAATGGCCACGTCGCCGGTGAAGGCGGGTTTGCCGGTCCCGTCAATAATGGTGCCGCCGCGGATGACGATATCGTGCATCGAAGCCGCTCCTTCGGAGTTGCGAAAAAGGGACGATGCACCTTCCGCTCAAGCGGGGCAATGCATTGTGGCCGCATCGATGGCGTCGCCGAGGCGTTCGACAATCGTGTCCACAATCGGCGCGTCGACGATGAATGGAGGCGCCAACAGCACGTGATCGCCGCGCACGCCGTCAACCGTGCCACCCATGGGATAGACCATCAGGCCGCGTGCCATAGCCTCAGCCTTCACCCGAGCATGCAGCTTGTGCTCGGGCTCGAACGGCGCTTTGCTACCGCGATCAGCGACCAGCTCAACCGCCTGAAAGAGGCCGCGTCCGCGCACGTCCCCGACAAACGGGTGATTGCCGAATCGCTCCTTGAGCCGGCGAGCGAGTTGTCCGCCCTGCGTGCGCACGTTCGCGAGCAGCCCGTCACGATGGATCACGCGTTGCACCGCCAAAGCCGCGGCACAGGCGAGCGGATGACCCATATAGGTGTGACTGTGCTGGAAAGCGCCGGAGCCGTCGGCAACCGCGTCGAAGATCCGCTCCTGCATCAGAAGGGCGCCGATCGGCGCGTAACCGCCGCCGAGCCCCTTCGCGATCGCAATGAGATCGGGGGTGATGCCTTCCTGCTCGCACGCATGCAGCGTGCCCGTGCGCCCCATGCCGCACATGACCTCGTCGAGAATCAAGAGGACGCCGTGGCGGTCGCAGACTTCGCGTATGCGTTGGAAATAGCCGGAGACTGCGGGAACCGCGCCCAAGGTGGCGCCGACCACGGTTTCGGCAACAAAGGCCATAACGTTCTCGCCGCCGAGCTCCTCGATTTTGACATCGAGCTCCTCGGCCAGCCGTTCGCCGTAAGCTTGCGAGGTCTCATCCGCGCGACGCTCGCGATATTCGAACACAGGCGACACATGGTGCGTCTCGAAAAGCAACGGAGCGAACGCTTTGCGCTGCCGTTCCCGGCCTCCGACCGCCAGCGCGCCCAGCGTTATGCCGTGATAGCTCTGGCGGCGCGCAATGACGTATCGCCGCTTCGACTCGCCAAGCTCGACAAAATATTGCCGCGCGAGCTTGAGCGCGGCCTCGATCGCTTCCGATCCGCCGCTCACGAAAAACACATGACCGATGCCTTCCGGCGCGCCCGCGACCAGCTCGTCGGCCAGCTCTTCCGCCGCTTCCGTCGTGAAAAAGCTGGTATGCGCATAAGCGAGACGATCGAGCTGTTCGCGCATCGCGGCGAGCACGTCAGGATGCGAATGCCCCAGGCAGGACACCGCCGCCCCGCTCGAGGCATCGACATACTCCCTGCCTGCGCTGTCGCGGATGATGACGCCGCGAGCCTCCGCGGCAATAGGATAGGAGTGACCGGTCTGGCGATGAAGGATGTGCGTCATGACATTGCAGTCTATACCAATTCACGCCGATCCAGCGCGGCTTTGACGCGCTCGTGCTCTTGTCTTGCGCGACGCGCCGGGGCATGCCTCGATCCGGCGGCGAGGGGCGCGTTCGGGACGAAAGATAAAGAGCACACCTGGGATGGGTTGGCGTATCGGCATCGATATTGGTGGGACCTTCACGGACGTGGCCCTGGTCGATGATGCCAGCGGAGAGATCGGTGTGGCCAAAGTGCCGACCACGCCCGGCGACCTTACCCAAGGGGTTCTCGACGCGCTTGATGCCGCCATGCGCCGCTACCGGGTTGCGCCGGCCGATGTGGACCATCTTTCGCACGCGACCACCGTGGTGACCAACGCGATCCTGCAGGAACGCGGCTCGCGCGCGGCCCTCATCACCACCCGCGGTTTTCGGGATGTGCTCGAGCTGCGACGCTCCGCGCGCGCGAACCTTTATGATCTTTTTCAGGACGCGCCCGCGACCCTGATCCCGCGTCGACTGCGATTCGAGATCACCGAGCGTATCGGCGCGGACGGTGCGGTCGTGACGCCGTTGTCTGAAGAAGAGATCGACGGACTCATTTCGTCGCTCAAGGCTGCGCGAGTGGAAGCGGTCGCGGTCGCATTCCTGTTCAGTTTTCTGAACCCGCAGCACGAGCAGAAGGTTGGCCAGCGGCTGCGCGGGGCGCTGCCGCACATGCCTATCTACCTGTCCTGCGATGTTCTGCCCGAGATCAAGGAATTCGAACGCAGCAGCACCACGGCGGTTTGCGCCTATGTCGGGCCAATCCTCGCCTCCTATCTCAAGCGCCTGGAAGAGGCCACGCACAGTGCGGGGTTACCTTCGCTTCATCTGATGGGATCGAACGGCGGCATCCTGGAATCCCGCGAGGCAATCGCCATGCCTGCTATTGCCGTGGAGTCGGGACCGGCAGCGGGGGTCGTTGCTGCTGCCCTGCTGGCGCGCCAAAGCGGGCGCCCCGATCTTCTTTCTTTCGACATGGGCGGCACCACCGCCAAGGCGAGCCTCATTCGTGGCGGACAATACGAGACGACCCCGGATTACGAGGTCGGCGGCGGATCCAGCATGTCGCGCTGGATGACCGGAACCGGCCACCCGATCCGAGTGCCCGTAATCGATCTTGCCGAGGTGTCCGCCGGAGGCGGATCGATCGCGTGGGTGGATGGGGCAGGGGCGTTGCGCGTTGGTCCGCAAAGCGCGGGCGCCGACCCGGGCCCGGTCTGTTACGGCCGAGGCGGCAACGAGCCAACGGTCACCGACTGCGATCTCCTGCTCGGCTATCTCGACAAAGAATCTTTGCTCGGCGGCGACCTCGCGATTGATCATGCAGCCGCCACTGCTGCTGTGCGCAAGCGCCTCGCCGATCCGCTCGGCGTGGATTTGCGCACCGCCGCCGCTGCGGTGATCGATATTGTCAACAACGCGATGGCAGAAGTGTTGAAGATCGTATCCGTGCAGCGCGGGCACGACCCACGGAATTTCGCGCTCGCTGCTTTCGGCGGAGCAGGACCGCTGCATGCCGCCGCGCTGGCAATGGAGCTCGGCATGACTGAGATCATCTGTCCGCCCATTCCCGGCGCCTTCTCTGCGCTGGGACTTGTGGGCAGCGAGTTGAAGCGCGATTACGTCCGCACGTTGCACCGCGCGCCCGGGTCAAGCGATGCGTCAGCTCTGGCAGACACCGTGGAAGCGGCATTCCTCGCCCTTGAGCGAGAAGGAGCGGCGATGCTCGATCGCGCCGGTGTGCCGTCAGAACGTCGGCGGCTCGAACGCTCGGTCGATGCGCGCTACGAACGCCAATCCTACGAGCTCGCGATACCGGCTTCACGATGTCCCGTGGACGACACCGCGCTCGCCCAGATCGCGGAGACGTTTCACGAGCGCCACCTGCAGACCTACGGTTACAACAACCGCAGTGAGCCCGTGCAGATCGTAAGCGTCCGGGTGGCCGCAATCGGCGCGATCGCACCGCTCTCGATCCGCGACAAGCCTGCGCCTGCCGGCGCCGAGGTGTTCAAGAGCCAACGTGCGCTCTGGTTCCGGAAAACCGGAGTTGTCGACGCAGCTATATATGATCGCGCACGCATGCCCGCGGGATTCGCAGTACGCGGCCCGGTCGTGATCGAATCACTCGATTCGACCATTCTTGTCCCGCCGGGATGGAAGGCTGAGATGAACGCGGACGGCTGCGTGCTGCTGACGCATCCCAAAGACGGGTAGGACCATAATGCAAGAGCGAGTGCGGCGCGCCGATCCCGCCACGTTCGAGATCGTCAAGAACAGCCTCTACAAGACAGCCGAGGAGATGCGGGTGGTCCTCGCCAAGACTGCCTACTCTCCGCTGCTCAAGTCGGCGGGCGATTATTCCTGCGGCATCTTCGATGCGCGCGGCGAGATGGTAGCGCAGGGGCCTGATCTGCCCATTCATCTCGGCTCAATGCCGGACGCGGTGCGTGCGGTAGTCGCGGCCTTTGCCGGCGACGTGCACGAGCATGACGTGTTCGTGCATAACGACCCTTATTTCGGGGGCAGCCACCTGCCCGATGTGAATGTGATCAGGCCCGCATTCCACGACGGGCAGCTCCTCGGCTATGCCTGCCTGCGCGCCCACTGGCCCGATATCGGCTCCGCTACGCCTGGCAGCTACGGCGCTGTCACGGAAATCTTCGGCGAGGGTCTGCGCATTCCGCCGCTGCGGCTGTTCAGCCGCGGCGTGCTCAACACCGAGCTCGAAAAGCTCATTCTGGCGAATGTTCGCACGCCGGACGAACGCAAGGGTGACCTTGGCGCCCAGCTTGCGGCAACCCTGCGCGCGACCCAACGTGTCGCAGGGCTCGCGCAGCGCTACGGGAGCGAGACGCTCATCGGCTACATGGCGGAGGTGATGGATTATTCCGAGCGGCTCATGCGTGGAAGTCTCATGGACCTTCCGGACGGGGAAGGGGCATTCGAGGATTTCTGCGATGGCGACGGCATTCCAGATGACCCGTCCGGCACGGACGCGCGGTTTCGCATCCGTTTGTCCATCCGAAAAACACGAGATGGACTGGTCGTGGATTTTGACGGCACCGATCCGCAGGTCAAAGGACCGATGAACGCGCCGCTCTCGGTGACGGCCTCGGGTGTGTTCTGCGGGATCAAGACCGCGGTCGACCCGAACAATCTCATTCCTCCCAACTCGGGCTGCTGGCGTGCCATTCAAATAAAGGCGCCTAAAGGCTCTGTCGTGAACGCTGAGTTTCCGGCGCCTGTAGTTTATGCAAACCACGAGATCTCACATCGCGTCGCCGACATGGTGATGGGCGCGCTTGTCAATTTCATGCCGCACCAGGTGATGGCCTGCAGTCAGGGCACGTCCGCCATTCTCACGTTGGGCGGGGTCGATCCACGCACGCGACGGCCTTACATCTCCTATGAAACGGTCAAAGGTGGGTTCGGCGCTCGGCCGAGCAAGGATGGAATCAACTGTATCGCGAGCGGCATCTCCAACACCATGAATACCCCGGTGGAAGTCCTGGAAACGGCTTTCCCCGTGCGGATTGAGCGCTACGCAATCGATTCGGACTCGGGCGGCGCCGGGCGCTATCGCGGCGGCTGCGGCGCGGTTCGGGTCTGGCGGATGCTGGAAGGCGCTGCCGCCACGGGGGCGCTGTGCATGGAGCGAATGACCTCGCCGCCATTTGGTTTGCTCGGTGGCAAAGCCGGAGCAGCGGCTGAGGTGTTGCTCACGCTTCCCGATGGCACGAGCCGGCGGCTGCCCAGCAAGGGCGCGTTCGACGCGCCGGCAGGCGCGGTGATTACCATGCACACGCCTGGCTCCGGTGGTTTTGGTGCTGCCGTGGAGCGTGATCGCGCCGCGGTGGGTCGCGATCTTCTCAATGAATACGTCAGCCCAGCGGCTGCGGAGCGCGATTATGGGATTGTAGATCCGGAAGCGCTGCGAAAGGCCGCTCAATCGCAGGAGGATGCCGCGTGACCTACATCCCGAACTCGATCGAGGCGCGCGATATTGCAAGCCTCGTGCACATGCAGACGAATCTGCGGCAGCATCAGCAGGAAGGTCCGCTGGTCATTGCGCGCGGGGACGGCTGCCGCGTCTTCGACGAGGGCGGCCGCGACTACATCGAAGCGGTCGCGGGGTTGTGGTGTGCGTCGCTGGGCTTCGCCTCCGAGCGGCTGGCCAAGGTCGCTTACGAGCAGATGCGCAGGCTCGGCTACTATCATCTCTATCGTCATCGCTCGAACGAGCCGGCGATTGCTCTCGCCGAGACTCTTTTGCGGATTGCGCCGGTGCCCATGGCGCGCGTCCTCTTCCAGTGCTCCGGCTCGGAGGCGAATGACACCGCGATCAAGCTTGCATGGTACCACTGGCACGCTCGCGGCGAGCCGCAACGCGTCAAGATCATTGCGCGTCAGATGGCCTATCACGGCAACACCTGCGCCGCCGTCAGTCTCTCGGGCAAGCCCGACATGCATGCCGGGTTTGGCTTGCCGTTCGCGCCGTTCAAGCACACCGAATTTCCCCATTACTACCGTCGCCACGAGCCGGGGGAGACCGAGACGGAGTTCTCGACGCGCATGGCGCAAGCACTGGAGAAGCTCATCGAAGCGGAAGGACCCGAAACAATTGCGGCCTTTTTTGCCGAGCCGATCATGGGCGCGGGCGGAGCGATCCTTCCGCCACAGGGCTATTTCGAAAAGATCCAGACGGTCCTGCGCAAGTACGGCATCTTGTTTGTGGCCGACGAGGTGATCTGCGGGTTTGCCCGCACCGGCGAGATGTGGGGTTCACAGACGTACGCTCTGCGGCCCGACATGATCACTGCGGCGAAGGCGCTGTCCGCCGCAATGCAGCCGATCTCGGCGGTGCTCGTGAACCAGCGTGTGCATGATGCCATGCTGGCGCAATCCGACCGGTTCGGGAATTTTGCGCATGGCTATACCTATGCCGGTCACCCCGTTGCAGCGGCTGTCGCGCTCGAAGTGCAGAAGATGTACGCCGAGATGGACATCGTCACGCGCGCCAAACGGCTGGGTCCGGTGTTGCAGTCGACCCTCGGCCGGCTCAAGGCACATCCCATCGTCGGTGATGTGCGTGGGATCGGGCTCATCCTCGGGATGGAGCTCATGTTCGATGGAGAGAAGCGCATCCCGTTCGATGCCGCGCTAGGCGCGGGCGCGCGGGTCGAAGCCGCGGCCAGGCGTCATGGGCTAATTCTGCGGGTGGTTGGGGACCGGCTGGTGTTTGCACCGCCCCTGGTGATCGAGCCTTCCGATATCGAAGAGATCGGCATTCGGCTCGGGCGCGCGCTGGACGATGTGGCGAAGGACCTCAAGTGCGAGCGCAAGACCCACTGAGGGAATGCTTGCGTAGGTCCGCAATACGGGCTTCCAGCTAGGCTGAAATTAACCGCCCATTAAGCAAATTAGCGCAAGCGTCGCATGCATGCAGATCCGAGCAGGAGGCCACGCATGAAAGCCGAAACCTCTTTCCCCATTCCTTCGCAAGCGCAGGCATCCCAGCAGAGTCTCGCGAGATCGCGAGCTGCGATGCTAGGCCTCGAGGAGGCGTTTGACGATATTCCCGGGATTACGGCCTCCATGCTGATCGCATTCGGAAATAGCGGCATCAGGACCACTGAGGATCTCGCGGCTTGCGCAACCGATGATCTCTTGGGATGGACCGAGCGCCGGGGCGACAAGGTCACGATGCATCCCGGCATCCTCGGCGACATGGGCGTGTCGCGCACGCAATGCGACAGGATCATCCTCCAGGCG
>DATBYX010000315.1:0-6303 GCA_036513475.1 Xanthobacteraceae bacterium
GACCCTCCTCATCGGGGCCAATGTGGGGTGGGGGCCATACGGATTTCGCGCTCGACTGGATCACGACATCGCTCGGCATGTCGCGGGACCGACAGACGATGTCTTAGGTATATCGGTCTGTGCGAGGTTTTGTGTCCGCCAAAAAAGCCGCGAAGATGGCCTACAAATCACGGGGTCCTCTGGCATGGTCATCCTAAGACTTGAAAAACCCGAGTAACAGACGTGAACGTGTGTGGCGAATCTGCAGCGACCGAGTGATCAAATCCGACTACGCATAAGTGATAGTGCTGGGAAGACGCGACCTAATGGGCATTCGTATTGCTGCCATTATTATTCTTGTCGCGATGTGTAGCGTGCAAGTGGCTATGGCGGGCGGCATCGAAGTACCGCCTAATTTTTACGATTGGACCGGCGTGTATGTTGGCGCAAATGCTGGCTATGGAAGTGGGAACATCAGCGACAGCATTAACGGCACGCAAGCTTTTTCGGGGGCGATTGCCGGAGGCCAAATCGGTGCCAATTTACAGTATCGAAACACTCTTTTCGGGGTCGAAGTCTCTGGCGACTGGTCGAATCAGCAAGGCTCTGGATCTTCTCTGTCCGCCAGCATGCCGTGGCTTGCGACGGCACTGATACGCGTTGGATATGCATACGATAACATTGCCTACTACGCGACCGGAGGCGCAGGTTATGCGCATTTCAGCAGCAGCGCACCTACTGGCTTGGTCTCCTCTTCAACGCGCACAGCCTGGGTCGCAGGCGTCGGGCAGGAATCCGCCATAAACCGCAATCTCCTTCTGCGATTTGAAGTTCTCTACCTGCAATTGATCGGAAATGCAGCAACTTCTTCTGGTGTGACCGCTGTGAGCTCTTCGCAATCCGTCTATGACGTCGTGTTTCGGGTCGGACTGAGCTACAAATTTGATTGGACAAGAAACTAGATTTTGACCTCGAAAGCGAGCTCTTTAGGGAACAGCTCCATTGCAGCGAGCTGGCGTTGAGTGACACCCTGCTCGTTGCAATACGCGAGGAATGGCTCGATTGTCGCGCGATTACGCCCCAGGCCATAAGGCCAAGGGTCGCCGTTGCCGAACAGAAGGCGGTGCGTGCGCCCGAGATCGTCCGGTACCCATCCGGTGGGGATGTAAGACGACTGAATGTTGTAGCACCGGCGCATGCTGGCGTTCTTCGCCGCGTCAAACGCATCGAAAAGGTTGCGCGCGATCCATGGATTTGCCTCATACAGGCTACGCTTCATGGCAATGATGTGCATGATCGGGAAAATGCCGGTCTGGGCGAAGTGGCGCTCCTCTTCCTCTCTGTAATTCGGATAGAGCCGCCTGACGACAGGCTCGCCTTCCATGAAGCAACGCGGCGGTCGGGCCGTTATGATCGCGTCGATCTCTCCTTGCACCAGCATCTGGCCGAGCGTGCGGTCCCGAATTGACTCGATTGTTACGCCCGCAGGCAAGCGCAGTTCGACGGGGTCCTGCCGGCCGGCATCATCAACGCCAGCCTGGATCCACTTGATCGAAGACAGCGGAACACCTGCGTGATGCTGCAGGAATCCGCGCACGTAAACGGTCGCGGTTTGCGACCATTGCGGAATGCCGACCTTGCGCCCCTTGAGGTCACCGGCGCTGCTGATGCCGCTTTTATCATTGATGTAAATCGATGAATGCCGGAATACCCTCGAGGGAAAAACCGGCAATGCCACAAGATCGCCCCCGCCGGGCGACGAGAGAACCGCGCAGTAGTTTGCGAATGAAAATTCGGAAATGTCGAATTCGCGATTGGCGCCAAAGCGAAATGCGGCTTGCTCGAAAGGAAGCTCGTTCACCGTGAGATCAATACCAACCGGCTTGATTCGACCATCCGAGATATCGCGGGTGTGGACGTAATCGCTGATTGCGAGGCTAAGTCGAAGATCGGCCATGATGCAGTGACCCCCAAATCTGCAATTGAGATCGCGTTCCCCTCAACGGGCAAGAAGGTATAGCCGACGCTCGGCCGACGTGGTCGGATGGTCTCAGTTTGACCCAGTTAGCGGATCTAGCCTGCACAGCCTCCAGGGCGTGGCGACTCTCAGCGCAGCGCCCGCACGACGGATGCCGCGACATCGCCCTTCTGCCCGCCCCATGTGACGCGCAGGTAGTTTGCGAGCGCGGCCGCCTCTGCATCGCTCAATTTGTCGGAAAAGCCCGGCATCGCCTGCATGCTAGCGCGATGCGAAAAATTCTGCGCTCCGATGCCGTCGAGCATCGCCACGATCAGGTTGCGCGGATCGGCAAGCCTTAGCGTGCTGTTGTTGCGTACCGCCACCACTGTGTTCGGCACGCCGTTGCCGTCCAGGCCGTGGCAGCCCGCGCACAGCGCCACATAGCTCATCCTCCCAGCGCCGCTTGCGGCTTCGGCGCTTTCTGTCGCATCGGGCGGCGGCAGCGGCGCGGGCGGCGGCGGATTATCGCCGAGCAGATAGATCGCGACGGCATTGAGATCTTCCGCTGTGAGATTTCTCGTGCTGAGCATGATCACCGGGTGCATGTCGCCGAACGCCGAGCCTTGACGGGCGAGCCCGCGACCGAGGTAAGCGCGCAGTCCCGCGGCCGTCCAGCCGCGGGATGCGAGCCCGGCGGGCGTGATGTCGGGCGCGGCGACGCGGCCGAGTGCGAACCCGATCAACGAGCGCGACAACTTCATCTCGCCCACGATGCCGCGGGGCGTATGGCATTCGCCGCAATGCCCCAGCACGTTCACCAGATAGCGGCCGCGCTGCCACGCCGGAGTACGTCCATCGGACACCGCAGGCAGGCTGTCGTGCAAGAACAGCATGTTCCAGCCCAGCATGCCGAGGCGGATGTTGAAGGGAAAATTCAGCTCGGTCCTGCGGTTCGCCACTTTCATCGGGCGCAGTTGCATCACATAAGCGTAGATCGCGTCCGCATCCGCCCGCGTCATGCCGCGATAGGACGTATAGGGCATTGCCGGATAGAGCTGCGCTCCGTCGCGCCTGACCCCGTCGTGCAGCGCGCGCCAGAAATCCTCCGCGCTCCAGCGGCCAATGCCGTCGTCGGGATCGGGCGTGATATTGGTCGCGTAGATCGTGCCGAAGCCGCTCTGCATGGGCAGACCGCCGGCAAATGGCGCGCCGCCCGGGGCGGTGTGGCAGGCGGCGCAGTCCGCCGCCTCGGACAGGTATTTTCCGCGTGCGACGACGTCCGCCGGCGCGTTCACCGCCTGCACAGGGCCCCCGGTCCTGCCGGACCAGAGGTTTCGCATCGCGAGTGCGGCCGCCGCGATGCCAACGATGAGGACAACCGCGGCGATGATGACGACCCGTAGACCGGTGCGGCGCACCGTCATGCGGCGTCCCGCGTCAGACCGGGTGTCGCGAGGATCAAGTCGCGCACCGCTTGGTAGTAGCGCACGTATCCGGTGCAGCGGCAGATATGCTTCTCCAGCGCCGCGGCCACCGTCGCCTCCACCTGTCCGCGCGGCACCGGCGCGCGCTTTAGTCGCTCGATCAGCACGGTGGCGGCGTTGACGAAGCCCGGCGTGCAGTAGCCGCATTGGAAGCTGAACTGGTCAAGGAAGGCCTGCTGCACCGGAGAGAGCGCGAGGATCTCGCCCTTGTCGTTCCTCCGGGCGATGCCCTCAACGGTGCGGATGCGCTTGCCGTCGAAGAAGCCGGCGCCGGTGATGCAGGTCTGCACTTCCTCGCTGGTTTGATCGTCGCGATCCCAGATCACCACGCAAGCGTGACAGATGCCGATGCCGCAGCCCAGACGCGAGCCGGTGAGGCCGAGCATCTCGTGCAGCACGTCGATCATCATCAGGCCTTCGGGTACATCTATGGGACCGTAGCGCCGGCCGTTGATGGTCACCGTCAGCGGGCGGGTCTGGAGGATCATGCCAGGACCTCCAGGATCCGCTCCGGCGTGACCGGCAGCGTGCGGAAGCGATGCCCGATGGCGTGCGCGACACCATTCACGATGGCCGCCATGATTGGGATCCCCGCCACTTCGGCCATGCCTTTCGGTGGCTCGCGATCCGACAGCGGCGGCAAGACGTCGGCGGTCTGCGTCCACACCGCTACGTCGCTGCCGCGCGGCAGATGATAGCGGTTGAAATTCCAGGTGCCGTTCCCCGGACCGTCCTCGTACAGCGGGAGCCATTCGTGCAGTGTCAAGCCGATGCCGGTGGCGGTAGCGCCCTGGATCTGGCTCGACACCAGCTCCGGCGCGAGCATGTTGCCGCATTCGAGAATGGTATGGTGGCTCAGCAGCGTGACCTTTCCGCTGGCTGCGTCGACCACCATCTCGGCCAGGGTGCCGACGACGGTGTTGTAACCGACCATCGCGTTGTTGTTCTGCGTCGGTGGAAAGGACACGGTCCGGCGGTCGAGCACCTGATAGCGGTTGGGCGTGGTCGACAGCGCCTCCTTAGCCGCGCCCGCGCCGCCGCCATAACGCACCGACAGGGCGTCCACCGCTGCGCGTGCCGATGCACCATCCACGACGAAATCGGCCTCGGCCCATTGCCAGCGGTTGAAGGCGTGCACGGCCGCGCCTACCACGAGGCCGCGCGCATGCGCCTCCTGCGCCAGCCGTGCCAGCGGCAGCAGTTCGAGGCCTTCGACCGCGAGCGCTCCGTCGCGCCAACGCGCGTCCTCGGGCTTCACCTCGCGCGCTGCCTCCCGCCCGTCACGGCCCCACATTGCCAGCGCCGCCGGCCATAGCCCGTGGAGATAAACGACGCGCGCTGCCTCCCGCGTCACGTGCGAGAAGTAGTACGACGAGTTGCTGGCGCTCGATGCCGATGCATAAGCGGGACTCCAGCGCGGGTTCTTCGCCAGGCGGTCCTGCTCGGCTTGACTTATAGAGTGCGGATCACCGCTCGTTTCCACCGGCAAGTCGGGCCACTCGGTGACGGCCATGTCCAGGGCATCGGCTGGCCGCCCCAGCCAGCGCGCGCAGGCGATGGCCTGCCCCGAGGATGTGCCGGTGCCGATCTCCGTTCCGCTGTGGGAGAGCGCGATGCGCCCATCCGGCGCGAGCTCCACTTTGGCGAGGCTGGCTTCGGCCCCGGTGCCGAAGCGCCGCTGGATGCAGGCGAACCCGACCCCGTAATATTTTCCGGGATGCCCGGCGTCGTACACCTGCTTGCGCGAGGCTCGGCCGGTCCACAGTGCATGGTCGCGGGCCTGCTCCAGCACCGTCTCGGCCCGCTGCGTCCCGAGCGGGACCGCGCCTTGGGCGCTCCTCATCCCAGTCTTCAACACGTTACGCAGACGGAACTCGATCGCGTCGAGGCCGAGCTCGCCGGCGATCTCGTCCATCATCAGCTCGGTCGCCGTCAGGGTTTCCAGCGCCCCGTAGCCGCGCGCCGCGCCGCTATCGATGGCGCGTGAAGCGATCGCGGTCGCAGCCACGTCGTTCTTCGGAAAGTAGTAGACCGATTGTGCCGAGGTGGCGCCCACCAGGGTAAGGGCAACGGAGCAATTCGCGCGCCCGCCACCGTTGGCCACGATCTCGGCCCGGAACGATTGCAGCAGACCGGTCCGGCGCTCGACCGCCACCGTGTAGCCCATGCTGAACTGGTGCCGCTTCAGGCCGCTCTGAAACTGATCGAACCGATCGTTGGCTAGCCGCACCGGCCGGCCGTCGCCATAAACTGCGGCGAGGAGACCGTAGTACGGCATGGTGCAGTGATCCTTCGAGCCATAGCCAACCGTGAAGCACGGGTGCAGGAACAGCCGCTTCATGCCGATCCGGCTTCTTTGCAGTATGGCCGCTGCGCCTTCCGCGACTTCCTGCGGCGACTGCGTCGGCACGACCAGGTGCAGCTCCTGCTCGTCCGCATCGTACCAGCCGTTGGCGTTGTCCGGCTCGAGCGCTGCGGTGTCGCCCGACTGCGTCGCGTAGTTGCGCGTTAGCACCAGCCATTCGGCAGGCGGGTGCGCCAGCTCATACTGGATGGTATCGGCGTGGTACATTCCCTGCGCGCCGAGGTCGCCGTCGCGTGCGGGCTTCGGCCAGACCGGTTCATGCTTATCGTAGCTGGGGGAGACCGGTCCTTGTTTCAGGCAGGAAAAGACGTCGTCGTCGTAAGGCGTGGGGCCTCCGACCCGCACGAAGCGGGATGAGCCCCAAGGGTCGCGCTGCAGCGGCCCGGTGACGGCACCATAGCGAATGACCGCGTCGTTGAACTGCAGCTTTTCCTTGGCGAAGCGAAAGCGCGCGAAATCCCGATAGATCAGGATCGCGACGGCTTGACCCAGATAGGCCGCCGTCTTGCCTTCCG
>DATBYX010000316.1:0-6292 GCA_036513475.1 Xanthobacteraceae bacterium
GCCTCCATGCCTGCTCCGGTTGCTTCCGGCTGGAGCGGTTGCCGGGTGGGGCTTGCACCCACTGGAAAGCGCCGCCTTGTCACGGCGCACACCCAAAGCCGTCCTTCACGACGAATGTAGCGAACAACCGAGGTCGGTGAAGCCAGTCGGCCTCGGGTTGTCAGCTGCGCTCCCTTAGGGTCAATTGCCGATGGTTTCTTCCGGCCTCCCCAACAAAAAATCCCGTATTTGTTCGGAGGACAAGACAAGGCTGTGGCGTCGCCTACGCGGCAAACCAGACCGCGTTCAGCGCCGCGAGGATTGTTTACGGGCATAGCCCCGCCTCCGTCCCTTGCGTTGCCGCAGGGCTTCGCCGATCGCAACGTCAAATTCGGCTCCCTGGAATTGCGCCGCTAAAGCGGGCGGCATCCATTGGTCCGAAAAAACGGCTCGGCGCAGCTCGGCGTACAGTCGGCTCGGTGAAGCACAGTCCAAAAGCAGGTGGCAAGAGCCCAGTGCATAAAAATGATGAACTACAAACTGGTCACGGGAGTTGAGACGCCGGTAGCCGGCGGCCGGCAGCAGAAAACGTAGGTTCTTGGGATGGAGTTGAGCCGGTCAGCCAGATCCCCTTTTAGCCTTCGCGGATCGGATCGGCGTCACGTTCCAAGGCCGTTGTTGGCGATCCCGCTTGCCAAGCGCATGCTCCACCGCCGCGGCGAGTTCGACCAGCTTGAATGGTTTCTTTATCACCATCTCGTTGGCGAACGGATCGTCAGTTCCGGAAAGGTCGTCATACCCGGTCATAAACAAAATTTTCCGCTCCGGATCGCTCGCCCGGATGCGCGTCGCCAATTGGCGCCCATTCACGCCAGGCATAACCAGGTCAATGAGAGCGAGATCCACGACACCGTTGCCCCGAAGCAGATCTAGGGCGGCCCGCGCATTATCTGCTTCCAGCACCTGATAGTTCAGCGCCTCAAGAGCCCGGACGGTCAAATCTCGAACGGCGGCATCATCGTCAACTACCAGAATCGACGCCTCTTGGCCGTCATGCGGTGCGGGACTATGGTCAGCGGCGGCCCTGGGCAATGCCTCACGAGTTCTCGGCAAAAACAGGGTGATGGTCGTACCCTGCCCGAGACGTGTATCGATACGAACCTCACCGCCGGATTGCTCCGCAAACCCGAGGACTTGGCTGAGTCCGAGCCCGGTGCCCTTCCCGATCTCTTTCGTCGAGAAGAATGGCTCGAAGGCTTTCGCGGCGACCTCCCGGGTCATGCCTGTTCCGGTGTCACTCACGGAGATCGCGACGTAGTCTGCCACAGGCAGCCCGGTGGGCCGACCGTGATCGGAGGCTCCCATGTTCTTTGTCGCGATGGTCAGCCGGCCTCCGTGGGGCATCGCATCACGGCTGTTGATCGCAAGATTTAGGAGGACCAGCTCTAACTGGGTCGCATCGATCAACACAGCCCAAAGATTGTTGTCCAGCACCGTCTCGACGCGGACCGCGGCGCCGATAGTCTGGAGCAGCAGGTCGCCCATGCTCGAGACCAGCTCATTCAGAACGACCACTCTGGGTGCCAGGTGCTGCCGACGGGCAAAGGCGAGGAGCTGTCCGGTAAGCTTTGCACCGCGCTCGGCCGCGGTGCCCGCGCTTCTCAGAATGTGAAGGAGCTTCTCGTCTTGCGTTCGGAGCGCGGCGAGTTCGATGTTGCCGACGACCGCCGTCAGCAAATTATTGAAATCATGCGCGACTCCGCCGGTGAGTTGGCCGATCACCTCTAGCTTCTGGGTTTGTCGCAGGCTTTCTTCCACTTGCCTGCGTTCGGTCACATCCCTGAGAGTGCCTGCCAGCCGGATGGGATCGCCCTGGTCGTCCCGATATAGACGACCTTCGGCTACAACCCAGTGAACACTGTCATCGGGCCACACCATCCGGCATTCGAGCCGGAAACTGCCGGTGTCCAAAGCCTGCCGGAATGCTGTCTCAAATAGCTCTCGATCGTCGGGTAGGATGTGCTTCTTGGCAATTGCCCGGCTCCAGCTTTGGAGGAGAGAGTCGTACTCGGGGAGGCGATCCCGCATAGGCGCGCGCCCGTTCCTGTATTCACCCAAATCCAGATCCCAGGTAATCATCTGGGCCGCATCGAGGGCCATCTTGAGGCTGTCCCGGGCGGCAACCAGCTGACCGTTGGCTTCCTGAAGTTGCCGGGTTCGTTCTCGCACGAGTTCTTCGAGGCGGTCGGCGGCCTGCTCTCGCTCAATCAGATATCTGGCTGCTTCGTACTGCCGGCGGCGCGCCCGCAGCGCCGCATCGGCCGCGCTGACAAGGGTCATCGTTTGGATGGGACGCTCCTGGAGCGTCACGTTGCGCAGCATTTCCAGCAGACGCTGGATATGCTGGTGCCGTCTCGGGTCATCGCGGCGGGTCGTCAGGACAATAAACGGGAAATCCGACCAGGGCGGCTGGTCGCGTACCCAATCAAAAAGCGGGGCCGGATCGGTTCCGAAAAAAGCTTCTTCGGAAATGATCCCCGCGCCGGCTCCGGCCTCTAACTGGATCCGCAAATCGCCGATCCCAGAACAAGGCTTGCACGAGAGTCCAGCGTGCTCCAGAAGTGCACAAGCAGCACTGCTATCCCGGCCTGTCGGGGCGAGCACAAGAATACGTTCGCCGGTGTCGTTATCCACCTGATGGTCCTTCTGTCGGAAGCCGATCAGGTGTAAGCAGAGGGCCGGTTCCCCCACGATAGTTCGGGACGCCGGATAAGACGCCTTGGAATTCGGTCAGCGGGGGGCCAATTTTTACGCCCGCGGCGGTCAGGCGGAATTCCCGAATCGCGTCCTCATGCGCGCTGCTGCGCTTCTTGACGACTGAAATGGCGCGACGGACCCGTCCCTCCGCCTCGAAGTAGCGCAACATAAGCACAGCATCGCTGAGATAGCTGATATCGAGCGGCGTCTGCATCGGGCCCATCAACCCATGCTGCGCCAGGACCAGGATGGTGATGACCCCGAGCTGATTGAGGGTGCTCAGGAGTTCGTGCATTTGGAGGACAAGAAAACGTTCCTCCGGCATCGCGTTCATGTAGCCGTTCAGGCTGTCAATGACGACGACCCTTACGCCCTCGCGCTCGACGCTTTCCCGCACCCTGTGGGCGAATTCTCCCGGCGACATCTCGGCTGGGTCGATCTGCTGCATCCGGACCCGGCCGGAAGCCACATGGGCCTGTAGGGGCAGGCCGAGACCCGCGGCGCGCGCGAACACCGTGCCGAGCCCTTCATCGAACGCGAAGATCACGACCTCCTCGCCACGCGCCGCGGCGGCCATAGCATAGGTCAGCGCGATCGAAGATTTGCCCACTCCGGCGCCTCCGATCAGCAGCAGGCTCGTCCCGCGCTCGATGCCGCCGCCGAGCAGCGCGTCGAGCTCGGAAGAACCGGCCGAGGTAAGCTCGCCGAGGAACGCCTTATGGTGCTCCGCAGCGACGAGGCGAGGGTAGATGGCGAGTCCGCCCGTCTCGATCGTGAAGTCGTGGTATCCGCCCCGGAACTTCATGCCCCGCATTTTGACGACGCGCAGGCGCCGGCGCTCCGCGCCGTAATCCAGCGAGAGCTGCTCCAGCGCTATGACGCCGTGCGCAATGCTGTGTAGCTGGAGATCGCCCTCGTGGGACGAGAGATCGTCGAGCAAAACGACGGTGCATTGCCGACTCGCAAAGAAGTTTTTGAGGGCAAGGATTTGGCGACGATAGCGCAACGAGCTTTGCGCGAGCAGCCGCATCTCGGAAAGCGAGTCGAACACAACTCGGCTCGGGTTCACCTCCAGCACTCGATCCAGAATGTGCTTTGTCGTCTCGCTGAGTTCCATCTCGGCGGGATGAAACAGCGTCAGCTCTTGGTCGGGGTCGAGGCTCGCTTCCGGTGGCACCAACTCGAAAATGTCGATCCCTTCCAGCGTCCAGCCGTGGCGGGCCACGACACCGCGCAATTCCCGCTCACTCTCTGACAACGTAATGTAGAGGCAGCGCTCGCCCCGACGCACGCCCTCTAGCAGGAATTGCAGCGCCAGCGTCGTCTTTCCGGTCCCCGGACGTCCCTCGATCAGATAAACGCGATCGGGGTCGAAGCCGCCCCCGAGAATATCGTCGAGTCCGACGCTGCCGGTGGACGCTCTTTCCGGCTCCGCGAAGTGTTGAGTGGGTTGGGTTTGTCTCATTGTCCTCCCCTAAAACGCAACAGCAGCAGAGTCGTCCGGTTCGACCACCACTTCGATGGGCCCCGGCGAACTGCGATGCCTAAGCGGCAGGGGCCAGCCGGTTATCGTCTTCAACAGGGCCATGGCGGCCCCTGTTTGGCATGTCCAACAGACTGCGCAGCATGTCACGACCGCGGGATAAGCGAGAGCGCACCGTGCCGACCGGCACGCTCAGGATCGCGGCCGTGTCTTCGTAGGACATGCCTTCGAGCCCAACGAGCAGGATGACCTGGCGTTGTTCATCACATAGACAGGCGAGCGCGCGATCCAACTCGTACAGCTGGCGTGAGGCTGTCGGATCGGTGGTAGCGACGAGAGACGCGGATATTTGCTCGATATCGATACCAGCCTCGTCGCGTATCGCTCGCCGGACCATGTTGACATTTTGATTGTGCATGATCGTGAACAGCCAGGCGCGAATATCGGTGCCGGTCTGCCACAGGTGAGCTTTATCGATGGCGCGCGTGAGGGTCTCTTGGACGAGATCGTCCGCTCGATCCGCGTTCCGAGTGAGCGCCCGCGCATAGCGACGAAGTCGAGGAATTTCTTGCTCGACAAGGCGATGAAATTCAATCAACGCAGGATTCCTCAGCAATCATGGCGTGTGATGACCAGAAGACTAGGTTGCCGATGTAATCTGCGTATGAATGAAACCAACAAATTTGGTAAAATATTGTGACGTATAGTGACAGTTGTGTCTGTAGACAAATGCTAAAGATTGTTACATTTCGTGACGCAACCTCGATGGAGGTTGTCGAATTTAGGCTTTAACCAGGCAAAAATTGAGAGCGGCGCTACCGTTCCTGCGGCATGATTGCGATAAACGTCCAGACAGCTGAGAATACCAATAAAAAACAGCAGTACCGCGATGTCGGCGACTCGGTTCAACGGCCTTTGGCAGGATTAATCCTGATGGCTAAGCGCATAGACTTTGCGCACACTGACCGCCCCGATAGTGCGCGAAAATTCTCGGTTGCCGAATCGCTGACAGCGCCTCGAACTTATCGCGAGACCAGGTCCAGGTTACCGGTGGCAGCGATGGAGCTGCCGGGTCACCAAGTGTCGCCCGGCATTCTAATATTTATTAGAACATCACGACATTAGGCTTCGCTTTAGATTTGCGAAATTTCTGGGAACCACTCAGTAAAAAATTTGTTTGAATTGCGTGAGTAGTGAGCGAGCTCAAGCTAGGGATAATGAAACGACTTTTGGCTACGGCCGTCCCCCGGTCCTGACCGGTGCGCTCTCGTTGGTGGTGCTATTGCAAAGAACGCGGGGCCCCAGTCAAATCGCAACGCCAGCGCCCTGGCAGTGCCAAATCCCACGCGAACATCGACTCGGGCCGATACCAGGGTGCCGCCGCGTCGCCTTCGCGAAAGTGGGGGTCGTGTATACGGCGGCCGATATTGAGGAGCTATCAGCGAGGTTGATTGCAACGACGGATCCGGCGGCCGCGCACCAGCTGCACGAGTTAGACAGCGCGTTGGCCCAACTCCGGGAACAGCAGCCATTGGATGAGGTCTGGTTTCTACAGGCCTCTGCCCAAAGCAACAGTAATTCCCGCTCGCGCTCTGGCGGCTTAAAGGAACGCGCCCGGGCGGCAGTTGCAATTCAATGCGGTGATGTCGCGTCTAACGGAGAATGAGCATGGAAAACAAAACCGTTCAATCGGGTGTGACCCAAGCGGGAGAGGCAGTTGGGGAGGGGGTCCGGAACGCCACCTCCGCGACCGCAGCGGCGACGGGCCAAGCGGAAAGGGCGGTCGGGGAAGCCGGCGAAGCTGTTCAGCAAACCGCTCGGCAGGCCTTGTCCCAGGCAAGCGATGTGGCCGACGATCTGCTGGCTGCCGGGCGTCACGCGGTCCAAGCTGCAACGCGTCAAGTCGACGAGCAGCCGCTCATGGCGGTGATCGCTGGCTTCGCCCTTGGCTACATCGCGAGCTGGTTGATACACGGGCGCCGGTAAGTTGGTGAAAGCCGCACCAGCATCGAGAGCCGCAGGAATACGGCCAACGACCTGAGATCGGATCTATCGCTTGATTGCGTTCGGCTG
>DATBYX010000317.1:0-5898 GCA_036513475.1 Xanthobacteraceae bacterium
TCCGGGCACATCGAGCATGGGCAAGCTGATGGCACTGTCACTCCTTACCACGCTGGTGGCGGCCATCATCTTCCAGCCGGCTCTGATGGCGACGCAGCAGCAGAAGCGCTCTGCTGCATGAAGCGGGAGTCATCGTTACCATGTCGGATGCCTCGGACGGTAACTACGCAATGGTCTATCCCGACATACAGGTACTGAACATTCCCTATCTCTTCGCGACCGAGCAGAACGCCTGGAAGGTTCTCGATGCGAGTTCGGTAACCTCTACACGGCATTGACGACGGGCCTTGTCGATGTGCAGGACAACTCGCTCAGCATCTTCCGGCTCATTAGGCTGCAGGAGGTGCATAGGTTCATTCTGCTGTCGGGACTCTCAGACACTGGCGAGATATACCTCCTGGACTTTGCGGCTGTTCTCGTGCGTGGTAAAACCCCTGTTGAGAAGCTTGGCCACGCTCTGGGTGGACTAATGGTAGTATTGACCTTGTCCGGCCCTTGAGGACACCGCCTGTTAGAGGAGTGCGGTAGGTGAACCCATCCTCCTGGTTGGGCGCCGATGGGGATAATGGCGTTGAAGAAGTGTTATGGCGGGACAGCGAACGTATCGTCTGCAGAAGCATGGTGCCGCCGGCGACCGGCAGGCCGTTCCGGCCGTGCTTCCCGCCGCAGAACACCCGACGCCTGACAGCCTCAACCGTCTCACACACGAATATGGGCTGAAGGACGACCTCGACCGTGCGTGGGCGGCGCGACCGCTAGAGCTCATGCGCGAGCGCGGGCAAACCATACTCGTGCTTAAGGACCCGGGGGGCGAGCCGCTCGATCGCCTTATCGGCCCGCCAATGGAGATTGGAACATTCCTGCGCCTCGCGGTCGCCTTATCGGCCGCGCTTGGCCAGTTGCACGAACGTGGTCTCGTCCACAAGGATATCAAGCCGACCAATATCCTCGTCAATTCCGCGACAGGGCAGGCCTGCCCGCTCCCTCGACATCAAGCAGCCTTGGTAGCGCGCGGCCGCACGATACCAACTGACTGGACCGGATCGTGCGGTCCTCGCCATCATTCGATGCGGGGAGCCGACGGCAGGTCGCGTCGAGAAGGTCGTGGATGCAAATGCAGATAGTTAAACAAGCCGGTGTGGTCGCTTGGTTGATTGGGATCGCCGTTCTCATCGGTCTTACCATTTGGTCCGGCCTGGATGCAGTCGGCCACACGGTTGCAAGCGTTGGTTGGGGAATTGTGCTCGTCGTGATGACCCGCGCTGTCACTATTTCCGTTGCGGGGGCGGGCTGGTGGCTGCTGTTTCCGTCGAAGATGCGTCCGCAGCTTCGGACATGCGCTCTCTTGAGGTTCATTCGAGAGGCGGCCAATGTCCTGCTGCCGCTGGCGCAAATCGGCGGCGATCTCATCGGCGCGAGGCTGCTGACATTTCGCGGCGTTCGAGGCCCGCTCGCAGCGGCCAGTGTTATCGTCGACGTCCTCATCCAAGCTGCAACGCAGTTTCTATTCGCGATTCTCGGCCTTCTTGTGCTCGTTGCACTCGGAGCGGACGAGGCATTGGCACGAATCGCCGCGATCGCACTCACCTTTGCGGCGCTCATGCTCGCCGGCTTCTATCTGGCGCAACGTCGTGGCGGGCAACGAATTCTTCAATGGGCCCTGAGTCCTCTGACGGGTGATCGAAGGTGGCGTGTGCTCGGTACGATCGATGCCGTTTATCAAAACTTGGCGATGATCTACGCGGCCCGGTCCAGGATTGTCGCCAGTGGGGTCGTGCATTTGGCCGGGTGGATTCTCGGTGTGACCGAAGTCCTGATAGTGTTCGCTTTCATGGGAAACCCCATCGGCATCGCAGAGGCGCTGGTCATCGAAAGTCTCCTGCATGCAATTCGCGGGGCGGCTTTTGCTATCCCCAGCGCGCTCGGGGCCCAGGAGAGCGGTCTGGTGCTGCTGTGCGCCGTATTCGGAATTCCGCCGGAACAGGCGATTGCGTTATCGCTCATCAAGCGGGCCGCTGATCTCGTGCTCGGCGTGCCGGGCCTTCTCGGCTGGCAGGTGCTGGAATGGGGACGCCTGATGCCCAACTACTCGCTTCCGGCGCGCCAGCCGCGAGGATTCGTCGATCCTCGTTCGCGCAATTCGCGCAACCGCTGAACCAAAGCATGATTTTGTTTTGGTCCTCGGTCGTCGCGTCGCTCGTAGCCACGGCCGGCTGCGGCTATCTGATTGCGGCCGTCATCTTGGTCGGCCGCTTTGCGCGCCATCGAGCGTCCGTGTGTCCCGCGGTCATGCCCGGGGTCACTGTTCTCAAACCGCTTCATGGCGCGGAGCCGGGCCTTGCCGACAACCTCACCTCGTTCTGCACCCAAGAGTATCCGGGGCCGGTTCAATTCGTCTTCGGGGTGCAGGACTCAAATGATGACGCTATTGCCGTCGTCAGGCGGCTTCGGGCTCCTTGCGATCTCGATCTCGTGGTCGAGTCCAAGACGCACGGATTTAATCAGAAGGTTTCAAACCTCGTTAACATGGCGCTACGCATCCACCATGACGTTGTCGTCATCGCGGACAGCGACATCCGGGTGGATCCGAACTATCTTTCCCGCGTCATTGCAGAATTGGAGCAGCCCCTCATCGGCGCCGTGACCTGCCTCTACTACGGCGTTGCAGTGGGTGGCATCTGGGCACGCCTCTCCGCGCTCGCCATCAATGCTCACTTTCTGCCGAGCGTGGTGCTCGGCCTGGCGCTCGGCTTGGCGCGCCCTTGCTTCGGCTCGACGCTGGCATTTCGGCGCAAGACGCTCGGCGAGATTGGCGGCTTCATGGCCTTCGTCGATTGCCTCGCGGATGACTACGCGATCGGCGCTGCGTTGCGCGCGCGTGGGTACAAGATCGCGATACCACCCTTCGCCACTGCCCATATGTGTACGCAGATGTCGCTACCCGAATTGTGGCAGCATGAGCTGAGATGGGCACGCACGATCAGGACAATAGATCCTGTTGGTTACGCGGGTTCGATGATCGCCCATCCATTGCCATGGGCTCTGATCGCCGTCCTCGTTGGCGGAGGCTCGGCCGCGCTTCTGCCAGCGATCGGCATCGCTGTGGCGTCAATTGCATCCCGGATGGCGCTTCTGCGGCAAGTGGAGCAAACCTACGCCCTGCCCATCCAAGCGTATTGGCTTGTGCCCGCGCGTGACCTATTGTCGTTTGCCCTCTTCGTTTTGAGCTTCTTCGGCCGACAGGTAAGCTGGAAAGGCCGCCGGTACCGAATGGCCTCAGCTGGGAGTTGGCTGGCTGGTCGGGGATTACATTGACATGATGAGGACCCTTTTCCTACAAGCACCGTCGTTCGACGGTTTCGACGGTGGAGCGGGCGCGCGCTATCAAATGCGCCGTGAGATCCAGTCCTTCTGGTATCCGACCTGGCTCGCCCAGCCGGCCGCCCTCGTCGAAGGCTCCAAGCTCGTCGATGCGCCGCCCCACCAGCTCAAATTCCAGGACATCGTCTCCGAGGCGGTAGACCGCGATCTTGTAGTGCTCCATACTTCGACCCCGTCTTTCTTCGCGGATGTCAAAACCGCCGAGGCCCTCAAGGCACTCAAGCCGAGCTTGAAGATTGGTATGATCGGGGCAAAGGTCGCCGTCGAGCCGGACGCGACCCTGAAGGCTTCGAGAGCGGTCGACTTCGTCGCGCGCAACGAGTTCGATTTCACCATCAAGGACGTGGCGGAAGGACGAGACTTCGGTCGGATCGCAGGGCTCTCCTGGCGCAATGCCGACGATCTCATCGTGCACAACGAGGACCGTGCCGTCCTCGATGACATGGATGAATTGCCCTTTGTCACGCCGGTCTACAAACGCGACCTGATCATCGAAAATTACTTCAGTGGCTATCTGAAGCACCCCTACATTTCCTTCTACACAGGCCGTGGATGCAAATCGCGTTGCACGTTCTGCCTCTGGCCGCAGACGATCGGCGGCCACCGCTATCGCACCCGCAGCATTGGGCACGTGATCGAGGAGCTTACCTGGGCGCAGAAGGCCTTTCCGCAAGTGAAGGAATTCTTCTTCGACGACGACACGCTGACCGATAACCTGCCGCGCGTCGAGGCGCTCGCGCGCGAGATCGGCAAGCTCGGGATCGTCTGGTCGTGCAATGCCAAGGCCAACGTGCCGCGAGCGACTTTGAAGGTATTGAAGGACAAGGGCCTACGGCTGCTGGTCGTCGGCTACGAATCCGGCAACCAAAAGATTCTTCACAACATCAAGAAAGGGATGCGCGTTGACGTCGCCAGGCAGTTCGCTAAGGACTGCCGCGATCTCGGCATAATCACCCACGGCACCTTCATTCTCGGTCTTCCCGGCGAGACCAAGGAGACGATCGAGGAGACCATCCGTTTCGCTGTCGAGATCAACCCGCATACGATCCAGGTTTCACTTGCGGCGCCTTATCCCGGCACGTTTCTCCACAGGCAAGCGCTGGAGAACCATTGGCTCGTCGACGAGAATGCGGAGTTGCTGACTGAACGCGGAACACAAGTTGTATCCTTGAATTACCCGCATCTGAGCCACAACGAGATTTTCCGGTCCGTGGACGATTTCTACAAGCGCTTCTACTTCCGTGCGTCGAAGATTGCCGCAATCGCAGGCGAAATGGTGAGAAGCCCCGAGACATTGCGGCGGCGGCTGCGCGAGGGAGTCGAGTTTTTCCGCTTCTTGCGCGAGCGCCAGGAGCCTGCGCTCTGAAGCACGTTGTCGTCACCGCCGACGATTTTGGGCTTGCCCATGGTCACTGGACCCACGGCAAAGGACGCAATCGCGCGTAGTGTCCGCCGCGATTGCGCGTCGGCCGACATGGTCAGGCCCGTGGGCGGGCCTGTTCGGTCCAGCGAATTTGCCCCCAGGTCACGAAAGTGCTGGCTGGCGTGATCGAAAAAGCTCTCATTAAACCCGGTGTCCACGAGCGACTCCAGAAGTCCGGGACATGCAGATGCGGCCGCAGGCGGTGACGCCTGCGGCTTGCCGGTTTGATGCGGCATCGAAAGAAGATCAACACCTCGACCGTGCTTGCCGGCCGACGCGTCGGCATCGAGGAGGTCGACGACGGAATTTGGATCGTCAGCTTCATGCGCTACGATCTCGGATACATCGATCTGGAGCAAAGAACCTTGCAATCCCATACATACGGCGTCGTAGACACCGGCGGGCTATCGAAGGTCGTGCCGATGGGAAACAGCAGACACAGGACAAGCTGCGACAGCAAGGCGGTGCACATGTCCATGCTTAGTATTGGTCTCGCTCTGGCGATCCGGGCAGTTCTGGTTCTCCTGTTTCTACCGTTTAGCGCCCTAGATAAGGCCCTCGACTTCCGTAGTGCTGTGGCGCAGGCGCAAGAGGCGATGCCAAATAAGGCGGTGGCAACCGCATTGATCATAGTCGGTTTATTTGTTGAGGTGTTTATGTCGGCGGGAGTTGTTTCGGGGATTGCGGATCGGGCCTGCGCACTCGTGCTCGCTGGCTACTGTGCGGTGACGGCTCTAGTCTGGAAGCAGTTCTGGCGCCCCGGCGACTTTTGGAGATCAAGCAAAGGCAAGGCGCGCGTGTTGTTCTGGGATTTTTGGAAGAACTTGGCTTTGGCCGCTGGCTTTCTTCTCATCGTCTTCGGGACCGATGCGTCGTCGATCGCTCAGTTTTTCGCCCATCCGACGATCCAATCCCACCCTTACCGACTGACACAGGAGCACGTGCGGCCGTGAGCACGGAAACCTCGCCTGTCGTCCCATACTGGCATATCTGGACCGATGCAGATGGGATCAGCCACCAATCGCGGTGCGATCTGGCCGAGTTTCACAAGGCTCCGATCCAGCCCGGAGCCTCACCGCAATGGATCGGCGCCC
>DATBYX010000318.1:0-18967 GCA_036513475.1 Xanthobacteraceae bacterium
GATATCCCGGTCGAGCAGCACCCGCGTTATCGCGATGCCGTGGCCCAGCGCAACGAAGCCGCGCGTCAGCTCGACCATACGGTCGTGAAGGCGCCGTTCGCCGGCATTGTGACGAACGTGCCCTCGCTCGCACCCGGCAAGTACCTCCAGGCCTCGATGACCGCCTTCTATCTCGTCGCGACGGATTACGTCTGGGTCGACTCGAACCCGAAAGAGACGGAGTTGACGAATGTGCGTCCCGGGCAGCCGGTCACTGTCACGGTGGACACGTATCCGGACGTGGAATGGCACGGCGCCGTTGACAGCATCAGCCCCGCTGCAGCGCAGGAGTTCTCGCTGCTGCCGGCGCAGAACACCAGCGGCAACTGGGTGAAGGTCGTGCAGCGCATCCCGATGCGCGTTCGCCTCGACACGAGCAACAAGAACCTGCCGCCTTTGCGTGCCGGAATGAGCGTGGAGGTCAACGTCGATACCGGACATCAGCGCGGCTTGCCCCAATTTCTGACCGCACTGTTTGGTCAGACCTCGAGGAAGTCGTGAAAGCGGCGCACCGCGCAGCAGAGGGCGCCCATCGCACGGCGATCACCGTCTGCGTGATCCTTGCCACCGTCATGCAGGCGCTCGACACCACGATCGCCAACATCGCGCTGCCGTACATCCAAGGCAGCGTCTCGGCCAGCCAGGATCAGATCAACTGGGTGTTGACCTCCTATATCGTGGCCGCCGCGATCATGACGCCGCCGACCGGCTTCCTCGCCGGCCGGTTCGGGCGCAAGCGTCTGTTCCTTGTTTCGGTGGCGGGCTTCACCGTCGCCTCCATGCTGTGCGGCATGGCCCAGTCGCTGGTGCAGATCGTGCTGTTTCGCATCCTGCAGGGCATGTTCGGCGCGGCACTCGTCCCGCTCTCGCAATCCGTGCTGATCGATGCCTATCCGAAGGAGCGCCAGGGTTTTGCGATGGCGTTATTTGGCGTCGCGGTCATGGTCGGCCCCATCCTCGGTCCGGTGCTCGGTGGCTGGCTCACCGAGAATTACACGTGGCGATGGGTTTTCTACATCAACCTGCCCATCGGCGTCCTCGCCTTGCTCGGCATCACCAACTTTCTGCCGGAGACAGAGCGAAACGCCGGCGCGAAGCTGGACTGGTTCGGCTTCGGTACCTTGAGCCTCGCTATCGGCGCGCTTCAGGTCCTGCTCGACCGAGGCGAGCAGCTTGACTGGTTCGGTTCCGGCGAGATTTGGATCGAGGCCGTCGTCGCCGCGTCAGCCCTGTATTTGTTTCTCGTCCATACCTTCACCGCGGACGAGCCCTTTGTGAGGCCGGCTCTTTTCCGCGACCGCAATTTCGCGGCCGGAACCCTTTTCATCGCCATCGTCGGCATCAGCTATCTCGCCTCGCTGGCGCTGCTCACGCCGTATCTCCAGAGGCTGATGAACTATCCGATCGTCACCGCCGGGCTCGTCATGGGGCCTCGGGGTATAGGCACGATGGCTGCCATGATGATCGTTGGGCAATTGGTTGGCCGGGTCGATACGCGCCTCCTTGTCGCCATCGGCATGGGGCTCACGGCTTGGCCGATGTACGAGATGACCGGCTGGACGCCGGACGTGTCCCAGACGACGATCATCGTCAACGGCCTGATCCAGGGCGCGGGTCTGGGCTTTCTCTTCGTGCCGCTCAGCACGGCAGCCTTGTCAACGCTGGCGCCGGAGCAACGGACCGAAGGCGCCGGTCTCTACAACCTTTCGCGCAACATCGGCTCCAGCGTCGGCATTTCGGTGGTCACCAGCCTGCTCACGCAGAACACGCAGGCCAATCATGCCGAGATCGCTGCGCACGTCACCGCCGTGAACCGAGTGTTCGAGAACCCCATCATCGCAAAGTTCTGGAATCCGATGACGGATGCCGGCCGAGCAGCGCTGGACGCCATGGTCACGCAGCAGGCGCAGATCATTGCCTACATCGATGATTTCAAGCTGTTGATGATCGTAACGCTCGCCGCGATCCCGTTGATCATCGTCTTCAAGAAGCCGCCCAGCGGTACCAATGCCGATCACACAGTGGTGATAGAATAACGATAGCGCCACGGACGATTGAATGAGTTTGTCCGGACTGCGCTCTCGTTTGAGACCGGCCCGAAAAAGTACCACCAAATCGAGGCCGTCTGATTTTGCGGTCAGGTTTTACCTGAGCCGCATTCCCGCGTAGGGAGGGCTTTCACACCACGGGCCAGCGGGACTTCGGCTTGACGTTCGCGCGGGCGGCCAGCTTTGGGGCGAGCTCCCGGCAGCGCGCGTGCACCTCGGCAAGATCAATGGTGGTGAGCTGCCGGTTCTCCATCAAAATTTTGCCGTCGACCATTACCGTGTCCACGCTGTCCCCGCTCGCGGTGTACACGAGGCTGTACACGTAATTGTAGGTCGGCACCCATTCCGGCCGGTCGATGTTGATAAGAATGAGATCCGCTTTCTTGCCCGGCTCGAGCGACCCAAGCTCATCCTGCCAAGCGACCGAGCGGTAGCCGGCAAGGGTCGCCATCTCGACGACCTCCTCGGCAGTAATGACTTCGGGATCGATCTTGGCATCCTTGGGCAAGGTCGCCGCAAGATACATCGAGCGAAACATGTCCTTGTGGTCGCCGGAATTGACGCCGTCGCAGCCGAGGCAGACCGTGACCCCCTTCGCCCGCATCTCGAGAAAGTGACTCATCTGCGTGGTGCCCTTGGCGAGCTTCAGCGCCGCGGGCGGGTTCTGGCAAACCTTGGTGTCGGTCTCTGCCAGCATGTCGACCTCGAAACCTTCGACCGCGGTCATGTGGTTGAGATAGACATTCGGCCCGAGCGCGCCGATGCGATACATGTGCTCGACCGGTCTGTGGCCGGTCACCTTGAGCTCGCTCGCCACTTCCTCGCGCGAGCTCGCCTTGTGCATCAGCGTGAACGTACCGTACTTGTCGGCCAGCGCCTTGGCGCCCAGCATCAGCTCGTCGGAGCAGGTCCCGACCCCTTCGATGGTGGCAAAACACTTGATGCGCCCATCCGCGAGCCCGTCATAGGCCTTGATGTTTCTCTCGGTCAGATCGAGCCCCTGCTGCAACGTCATCTTCTTGAAATAGTCAGGGCATTTGTGGCCATCCGGGCCGGCATGATCCCACACCCAGCTGCCGGTGGTGGCGCGCATTCCGGTTTCCTCGATTGCCTTTATCGTCGTGTCGAGCCACATGCAGCCGGGCTCGACGAAGCACGTCGTGCCGGATCGGATCATTTCCGCCATCAAGCACTTGGCGTACCAGTATTCATCCTCTTCCGTGATCGCCGCCATGTAGGGGTAGCACCAGAACTTCAGCCAGTCGCTCGTGCGCAGCGTATCCGGGATCAGGCCGCGGGCAATCTCGCCCAGATGCGCATGCCCGTCGACCAGCCCCGGCATGACGAGTCGCATCGAGGCGTCAAGCGTTTTGCTCCCCTTGAACCGCTCGCGAAGGCTCGCCGTCTTGCCGACCGCGACGATGCGGTCCTTGCGTATGGCGACCGCGCCGTCGGCGATGATCTGGCGCTCCTGATTCAGCGTGAGCAAAGTCCCATGCTCGATCAGGATATCGACGTTCTCCATTTTTCCCTCGGTCCCGGTGCTATTAACCTGGATGCTGCAGCCATAGATTTTCAGCGGCGGAACGGCTGCGCAGTTGTGGGCCTTACTTGATCGGCGAGAACGGCGCCGGAATAAGGATGCGCGTCTCCATCTTCACGATGATGTCGGGGGACTGCTTGAGGTACTCCTGCCATTCGCTGTCGGCAGCAAGCAGCGCACGTCGTCGCTCGCGTTCGGCCAGCGATTCATACCCCCAGAGATGGACGATCTGATTGAGCTCGCCGATCTCGGTGTGAAAATAGCCGATGAGGTTGCCAAGGATGCGTGTTTGTATGCCCAGGCCGCGCGGGTCGTAATCTTTGTAATAGAGAGCGACCGTTCCCGGCCTGACCGTGTAGCATCGCTCTTCAACAATCACTGATATCTCCCGGCAGTGCTATCATCGCTTCCCTCTCCACTCATACCATGACGTCACCGCCGGCCGGACAGAGCGTCTGGCCGGTGAAATAGCCGCCGTCTTCGGTGGCAAGGAAGAGAGCCGTGGCGACCACATCCCGAACCTCGCCCACGCGCCCGAGGGGATAGGCGCCGACAATCGAGTCGCGTACGTCGTCGGGCATGAAATTGTAAAGGTCGGTGCGGATGATCGCCGGCGCAATGCAGTTCACATTGATGCCGTCGTGCCCGACCTCGCGCGCGAGTGCCCGGGTAAAACCGATCATCCCGGCCTTGGCTGCAGACATATGGGTGAACTCGGCTCCGCCGCTCACGCCGAAGGTGCCGCTCATGTTGATGATCTTGCCGCTTTTCTGGTTGAGCATGTGCGGTATGGCAAACCGCGTGCACAGGAACATCCCGCGCAGGTGCACCTTGATCATGCTGTCCCAGGTGTCAACCGACATGTCTGCCAGCTTGAAGGAATTGAGCATCCCGGCATTGTTGACGAGAACGTCGATGGTGCCGAACTGCTTGATCGCCGTATCCATCATGGCTGAGACATCGTCGACCTCGCCGACATTGGCGCGCACAATGATGGCGTCGCTGCCGCTCTCCTTGATGGTCTTGGCGACTGCGCGGGCGGCATCCTCGTCCTTGAGGTAGCTCACCACGACCTTCGCGCCTTCAGCTCCGAACCCTTCCGCAATACCGCGACCGAGTCCGCGGCTCCCCCCCGTGACCACGGCAACCTTGCCCTCAAGCCGTCCCATCCCGCTCATGTGCCTCTCCTCATTACGTCAAGCCCGATCGAGCGCGCGGCCCTTCCACTCGCTCCAGCGGCCATGCTCAACGGCCACAAGAAAACTGAATAAGATCGTGTTGAACAGCGAGGGTTCCTCCAGATTTATCAGATGTCCCGTACGCGGCATGACGCAGAACGCAGCATCGGGCAGCGTCGCCTTGAGAAAGAGACCGGGTTCGAGACAAGGCGTGTCGTCATCGCCGGCAACGAGCAGGGTCGGACGATCAAGCCCGCGCAATCGGTCCGCGAGATGCCAGAGCGATGGCCGCGTGGCGAGCACGCCCCGCAACGTCATCGCCATCCCGATCACCGAATGCTCAGCCAGGCGTTCCGCAAAACGCAGCCAGGCGCTCTCGTCCTTGGCGCGCAGGCATTGCGCATAGTGGCTTCCGGCGAGATTTCGGGCAAAAGCAGCCATGCCGATCGCTTCGGCGTGATCTGCGTCGCGTTTTGACGAGGCACTGTGCTCAGCTTGTTGCTCCGGCTTGGCCCCGTAACCAACCCCGGCAACAACCAGCGAGCGGACAAGTTGCGGATGGCACAATCCCAAATGAAGCGCGGCAAAGCCGCCCATGGAGAGGCCGACGATGTGAGCCGGACCGTAGCACGCCGCACGCACCACGTCGGCCAGATCCTCGGCCGCGCGGATTTGATCGTAAGCGCCCACGCTTTGCGGCACATCGGAGGGCGGATAGCCGCGCGCGCAATAGACAGTGCAGCAATAGTAGCGGGAGAAAAAACTGACCTGCGCGTCCCAGCTGCGCGCGTCGCTGGAGAATTCATGCACGAAAACAAGCGGTGCCCCACTGCCGACCGAGTTAGCCTCAAGCCTGATCCCGTCGGACGCACTGATCAGCATGCCCGTAGAATTGTAGCTGCGGTCAATGCGTAGATGCGCGTTGCAGCCTCGATGTCGGCAAGCGCAAGGGATTCGTTCGGCTGATACACCGGCTCGCCACCGGGCCCGAAGATCACGGTCTCGCACAAGCGCCCGAAGCTCGCCGTATCTCCGAGCCAGGAGCCGCCATGAAATTTTGCGGGCTTGCCCATGGTTCTCTCCCATGCCGCCTTGAGCGCGACCACGATCGGCGCGGCCGGATCCACCATGAAGGAGTCCTTGATATCCGCGTCGACCATCTCGATAACGACTTCGGGATCGCGCGCCTTGGCACGATCGAGCGCCGCTTGAAGGATCGCTCGCACCTCCTGGATCGTAACGCCTGGCTGCGGCCGCGTATCCACCCGAATGGTGCAGCGGTCGGGAATCATCGACGGCCCCCCCGGAAACAGCCCGCCGTAGATGCGACCGACCGCGGTAAACAGCTCCGGCCCCACAAGCTCCTTCATTTCCTGCGGGATGTCCGGAAAGTATTTGAGCTTCGATATCTCCTCGATGACGGGAAGCATCTTTTCGATCGCGTTGATTGCCAGGTATTTGTGGCAGGTGTGAGCAGAACGGCCGATGGTCGAGACGTCGAAATAGTACCGGCCGCGGTGCGCGATGTAGATCTGCATGTCGGTCAGCTCTGCGAGCACGCAATGATCGAACTGGTATCGCCGGAACAGGTCGATGCTGCCGGTCTGTTGACCCATGTGATCGGCAACCGCGGCAAACGTGATTTTGCCTCTGAGCTCGGTCCCGCTCTCGATAAGCGTCATGATGCCTCCGATCAGCGAGCCGAGGCCTGCCTTCATGTCCATGACCCCGTGGCCGTACAGGCGGCCATTCTCAATCGCGCCGTCGAAGGGATCGCGATGCCATCCTTCACACACGGGCTTGGTGTCGAGGTGTCCCGTGAACAGCAGGCGAGGACCGGGCCTTCCACTGTCCACTTCCCATAACGTGTTGAGACGTCCCTCGTAGGTTTTTTCACACCAGACCTTGCCGACCCCGAGCGAGGCTATCCTGGCCTCGAGCTGGCGCGCGAGCGCATCTTCCTTTCCGTTCGTGCTGTCGGTGCGCACCATGTCCTGGGTGAAATCGATCGCGGTCTTTGCCGCCACCGAGGAGGCAAGTCTTTCCAGCACCGGAACGTTCATGGTCCTCTCCCTGTCTCACGCCTCAGCGGTCACAGCGCTCCCGCGACCCGGTGCCCGCGCAGCACAACCCGACCTCGCTGCAGAAGAAGCGCTGCGCTAGTCAATTACTCTTTGCCTTTAGCCCGCATGAGCGCAGCGAGATGCGGCAACGCACCAGAGGACATGAGCCCGGATCTCGCTTCGCTCATCCGGGCTACGGAGTGCTAAAACAGCGCGTGCGTTACGCAAGCGAGACCGATACGCCTGCGCAAGCAGACGCCTGTTGTATACTAATCGCGCTCACAGGTATAATGCTTTTCCAGCGTCACACCGTGGCAGGGCCCTCGGCCCATGCCCATGCGGGTGCGCGCTCTCCCGATCCGGCACGCGAGGGAAATCATGGTCGAGAAACACCTTGTTCACAGGCGCACCGTTCTCACAGGGGCAGCAGCTTTGGCTGGGGCCACAGCTTCGGGATTGCGATCCGGACCGTCACTCGCGCAGGCGGCGCCAGGAGTGACCGACAGCGAGGTCCTGATCGGAGCGCTCGGGCAGCTCACCGGTCCCTTCGCTTTCATCGGCGCGCCTGGACGCGACAATATGCAAATGGCGGTGGAAAAGCTGAACGATGCCGGCGGAATCAATGGCCGCAAATTGCGGCTCCTGTTCGAGCATGCCTCGACGCCGGCCGAGTCGGTCGCCGCCGCGAAGAAGCTCGTTGAGAATGACAAGGTATTCGTCCTCGTCATTGCGAGCGGGAGTACGGGGGCGGCGGCCGCGGCCGATTATGTCCGCAGCGCCCAGATCCCGACCTACAACACGGTGGGCGCGACGCCGATTATTCGCGAGCCATTCGCGCGCAATGTCTTTCACGGCACCATCCCCCCGGCGAGCGTGACCGGACAGGCCATGATCGACATCGGCTTCCAGGCGGTCGCGAACGCCACCAAGATCGGCGTCCTCGCGGGCACTTACGCCTTTCCGCAGTCGCACCTCGCCGAGATCAAGCCACGGCTCGAGAAGCGCGGCGGCGTTGAAGTGGTCATCGAGCAGTTCGACGCGGCGGCAAGCGACTTCACCGCTCAGCTCGTCTCCTTCGCCCGCCGTCGGGTTCAGCTCGTGTTGATCCTCGGCAGCTTCACGGAGGCCGGGTTCGCCATCAAGCAGGCGCCGGAGAAAGGGCTGACCGATGTGCACTATGTGCTCGACGGCTCGGCGGTCAACAATGCGATCATTCCCATCATCGGAGTGGAAAATACAAAGAACGTATGGGGTTATTTCAACGCTCCATATTTTCCGACCCAGGAGGACCCGCCGATTGCGGGCTATCGGCGCCAGCTCGTTGAAAAATACGGAACCCTGCCCCAAGGCCGACCTAACATCTATGACTTGATCGGCTATGGATCCACCTACGTTCTTGCCCAGGTGCTCAAGAAGACCGGTCGTGATTTGACATGGCAGCGGCTGATCGAAGCATGGGAGACGCTGCGCGACGCCAAGCCCTCCGATATGGGCGGCTACGATGTGATCTTCCCGGAAACCGTGACACCGACGGATCACCAGGGGAATAAGAAGGTCGCGAGCGCACGCATCGAAAACGGCAGTTGGAAGGTGGTCGGCTTGGCCTCCTGACGCGGCCACGTGAGGTGATTAGCGAATTCGTGATGATCGTTGTGGGTGGCCTGAAGTTCGGGGCCATCTACTCCCTCGCAGCGCTCGGAATCGTGGTCATCTACAAGGCCACGCGTATCGTGAACTTTGCGCAGGGCGCATTTGTCCTCGCCGGCGCCTACGCCACCTATGGCATCGTCGAGGCGAGCCATTTCGGGTACTGGCCGGCCTATGTGCTGGTCCCGATCGCGACCGGCCTGCTCGCAGCAGCAGTGGAGCTCGGAATGCTCCGCCCGATACGTCAGGCGGACATGTTCGCCCTGATCACCTCGACCATCTTCATCGGCATTGGACTTTCCGAGGTCTACAGGCTCGTCCAGAACACCGAAATGCTTGGTGTACGTAATCCGCTCCCCGGACCACCAATTTTCATCGGTGACGTGATCATCACCAAAGAGCAAATCTGGGTATTTGTCGGCGCCATCATGAGTGCGCTGATCGGCGTTGCCATTTTCGGCTACGCCCCGATCGGCCGCGGGCTTCGCGCCATGGCGGCAAATCCGCGTGGGGCCGCGCTCTGCGGCTATTCGAACGATGGCATGAATGCCATGGCCTGGTTCCTCGGCGGCGCGCTCGCAGGCTTGGCTGGCATATTTGCTGCGCCGAGCAAGGGAATCTCGCCGGAGCTTGCAATCTCCATGATCACCGCGGGTTTTGTCGCAGCGGTGATCGGCGGAATCGACTCTTTGCGCGGCGCGCTGTTTGGAGGGCTCATTCTTGGAGTGGCCGAGACTCTCGCAGCCGCCTACGTCTCCAGCGCCATGAAGAACGCCGTGAGCTTCCTGTTGCTGTTCCTTGTGCTGTTATGGCGGCCGGAGGGTCTGTTTCCTGAGGCAAAAATCCGGGATGTCTAGCGGGCGGATCCGCGCTATCACGGGGGCCCTGGCGCCGAGCGCGGTCCTTCTCGCAATCGCGATCCTCGGGCTCTTCTTCGATACGTACTGGCAATACGTTTTCGCCATCTCGATCACGGCGGCTGTCATCGGCAGTGCGCTCGCGATGCTCGTTGGCTATGCGCGCTGTATCACCATCGCAACCGGTGCCATGCTGGCAATCGGCGCATACGGAGCCACCATTCCGGTCGTCCATGGAAGCATGCCGTTTCTCGCGGCTGTTGTGACAGCCACCCTGCTGGGCGCATGCGCAGGCTGGATGCTGGCTGTTCCCGGGGTGCGGTTTCGCAGCCACAATCTCGCACTGATCACGCTCGTGTTTCAGGCGGTGGTGATCATCGTGCTGCGCGAGAGCAAGACCCTGACCGGAGGCGCGGAAGGCATGCATGTGCCGCCGCCGCTCATTCTCGGCATCTCGTTCGCAAAGGATGCAGATTTCCTCCTGCTCTGCGGCGCGCTGTATGCGCTGGCTATTATTCCGATGACCGTTCTGCTCGCAGGTGCGTTCGGCAAGAACTTGCGCGCGCTTGCCTCCAACGAGAACGCCGCGCGCGCGTTCGGTATCGACGTGCGGCATCACCTGATTGCGGCATTCACCTTCAGCTCGGCCCTGATCGCGTTTGCGGGCGCGGTCTCTGCGCCGCGGTTTCGCATCATCGACCCGGACAGCTATGGAATTTTCACCTCTATCTTCACTCTCGCTTACCCAATTATCGGCGGCATGGGGTCGATCTGGGGCGGACTGGCCGGCGGGGGCATCCTGCGGGTCATCCCCGAGCTGCTGCGCCCGCTTGCCGACTACATCGAGCTCATCTTCTGCGTGTTGGTCGTCGCCACCCTGACGTTCTTCCCGGATGGGCTGGCTTCGGCATTTTGGATGGGGACAGGGCGCCGCAGTGATGCCAAATCAGGCGCTTCGTTCGCTACGCCTGAAATTGAGCTTGCCCCCATAGCCGAACTCTTCGCCGCCACAGAAGCGCTGGGACCGGGCGCGCCAGCACAGGCCGGTGGCGCTCCGATTCTTGCAGTCGAGGGTGCATCCAAATCTTACGGAGCCCTGCGGGCCGTCGATGACGTTTCGCTCACGGTTGCACCCTGCTCTCTGCATGGACTCATGGGGCCGAACGGAGCGGGCAAGACGACATTGTTCAACATCGTGTCCGGGTTCCTTGCAGCGGATGCCGGGAATGTACGCATGTCCGGCGCCCTGCTGGACCAGGTGCGGCTCGAGAGTCGCATTGGGCTTGGGATGACAAGAACGTTTCAACATGCGGCGGTGTTTGAGCGCCTGTCCTGCCTCGACAACGTGATCATCGGGCTGGGGCGCAATACGATCGCTCGAGGCCTGGTTCGCAGCGTTGGCCAGGCGTTCGCGAATGCAGACAGCCGCAGCGAACGGCGCGCGGCGCAGTCCGCGCTCGCGGCTGTCGGCCTCGGCGCGCGCACGGATGACCTCGCCGGAGCGTTGCCACTGGGCGAGCAGCGCCGGTTGGAGATCGCGCGCGCGATTGTGTCGCGGCCGCGCATCATCCTGCTCGACGAGCCGGTTTCGGGTGTATCGGTCGAGGAAGCGCGAAGACTGCGTGAGCTCCTGCTCGCAATCAATGGCGAGCTCGGCATCGCCATGGTGGTGATCGAGCACAACATCGCCTTTTTGTCCTCGCTATGCCAGTGGATCTCGGTCATGAGCCAGGGGCGTATTCTGGCCGAAGGGGATGCTGCGACCATCATTGCCGATCCGCGTGTGCGACACGCCTATTTCGGCGAGCAGGAAGTCGCCGCCTGATGCTGGAAGTTTCGGGACTGCGGGTTGCCACCGGGGCGATGATCCGAGTCGACGGACTTGATCTTTCGCTGCCGGAGCGCGGCGCGGTCGCTCTCCTCGGGCCGAATGGTGCGGGAAAGACTGCCAGCGTCGAAGCGATCAGCGGCTTGCTTCGCAAAGCCGCCGGACGGGTGATCTTTGACGGCGCCGACATCACGCATTTCGAGGCCAGCAGAATCGTTCGCCGCGGAATGGCGCTCGTTCCGCAGCTGCGTGAGCTTTTTCCCAATTTCTCGGTGCACGAAACCTTGCTCGCGGGAAGCCACGCCGCACGCGGCCGCCCGGCCATCCCCTTCGCTGCGATTTACGACCTCTTCCCCCGTCTGGCGGAACGGCGCGATCAGCTTGCCGGCTCGCTCTCGGGCGGAGAGCAGCAGATGCTTGCGATCGGGCGCGCGCTTGTTACCAACCCCAAGGTAATGCTCTTGGATGAGCCGTCTGCAGGCTTGGCGGTAGGAATCGTGCGCGCGTTCGTCGAGGCGGTGAAGCGCATACGCGATACCGGAGTTGCGATTCTGCTGGTCGAGCAGAATTTGGAAATCGCGGCTGCGCTGGCCGACACCTGCATCGTGCTTGCTGCAGGGCGGGTGGTCTGGCGCGGCTCCACTCGCGACGCGGCCAGTAATGAGGAAATCCGCCAAGCTTATTTCGCGTGATCAGCCTCTGAAAGTAAACGTGGACTCCGTAGCCCGGATGAGCGAAGCGTAAGCAAAGCGACATCCGGGGACGGTCGCGCCGCATGTCTCCCGCACGCTAGCTCTCCCGTGGCCCCCATGAGCGCCCGCATGAGCGAAGCGATATCCGGGGTGCCGTAGCCCTCCGCATGGCCCCGCATATCGCTGCGCTCATGCGGGTTACAATAGAAGTCCCGCGCGTTGACAAGCGGCGACGATACGGTCCGATTTCAAAGGCAGCGAGAACAGCACGACTTCGTGGCCGGTGCGAACCGGGTCGATGGCGCGCGCAACTGCATTGGTGAGCGCGGCCGCAACTGGAATGATCCCTCCCTCCCCTACCGCGCGAACGCCGAGCGGGTTCGTGCTCGAAGGGGCATCGGCGTGCACGACCCTGATCGCGGGAATGTCCGGCGCGGTTGCGAGGAGATAGTCGGCAAGCGACCCGGTCAGCGGCTGCCCGCTCGCGTCGTAGATCATTTCCGACAAGACCGCGCCCCCAATGCCATCCGCGACGGCGCCGACGACCTGCCCGTCGACAATCATGCGATTGAGCGCTCGTCCCGCGTCGTGAGTGACCAGATAATCCTCGATACGAAAGAATCCGGTGTGGGGATCGAGACGGATTTTCGCGACGTGCACGGAAAAGCCGCTGGTGAGAGGGTGCTTCGCCTCGTAGACGAACGACGCTTCCAGCGCGGCTTCTCCCGCAAACAGCGGGCCGCCGGGGCCCACGGCACGCGCGATCTTCGCGATGCTCAGATCGGTCGAACGGCCATCGCAGCGTGTGATCTCCCCATTGTGGATGTCAAGCGCCGAGGCGGGGCATTGGAGGAGAGTGGCCGCGTACTCGATCACCTTCGTGCGCAGCCGTTGCGTTGCCCCCAGCACGGCATTGGCGCCCATGACTGCACCACGGGCGGCGAACGCGCCGCGTCCGAACGGGATGAGATCGGTATCGCCGAGGCGAACCGAAACGCTGTGAAAAGGCACGCTGAGCGCCTTCGCGCAGACCTGCGCGTAGGTGGTGAACTGACCCTGGCCTTGGGACGACATCCCTGATGTGACCGCTACGCTGCCGTCGGGATCCGCCCGTACTCGGGCCGATTCAAAATTGACCAGGCCTCCAGTCTCCACCCCGCAGCCGATGCCGTAGGCGACGCGCTCGCCGTTGGCGGCAATCTCGACCTCGTCGGTATATCCGCTCTCTCGCAGCGCAGTTGCGAAGGTTCCCGGAAAATCGCTGTTCTCGTAAACCAGGCCCTGGCCGAACAGCGAAGTGCCAACGGGGTAAGGCATCTCCTGCGGGCGCACCAGATTGCCCGCACGCAGGTCCGCGGCACTCATTCCGATCTCCTTGGCGAGCACCTCAATGAGACCCTCCAATGCGAATGCCGCTTCCGGCTGCCCAGCCCCGCGATAGGTTCCCATCGGGGTCTTGTTGGTGCCGATGCAGCGCACGGCAACCGCGATATTGGGAAACCGATAGGCGCCCGCGATATGCGCGGCGGCAACTTCGGCCGTGGCTATCCCGCTGGTAAAAACATAGGCGCCGATATCGGCCGAGATCTCAGCTTGCAGTGCGGTGAGACGGCCCTGCTCGTCACAGCCGATCTCGAGCGCGACATTCATCGCGCGCGAGTGCGTAGTCGCCTGTAAATTCTCCAGTCGATCCTCGATCCACTTCACCGGCCGATTCAGAACGCGGCTTGCATGGGCGACGATGATCTCCTCGGCATAGGGACGCGATTTTGAGCCGAATCCTCCGCCGACGTCCTCGGCGATGACGCGCACGTTCTCTTCCGGGAGCCCGAGCAGGGTCGAGAGATTTTGCCGCACGTTATAGTGCGGCTGCGTAGAGAGCCGGATCGTCAACGCGTCCCGCCCCACATCGAACTCCGCAACGACGCCGCGCGTCTCCAGCGGAACAGGTGCCTGACGGGGAAACCGAAATTGCCGCCGCGCGCGGCGTACCGAACCTGCAAGAGCGCGCGCAGGATCGCCATGCCGATGCTCGAATGTGGCTGCGATGTTTCCGATCCATTCGGAGTGCAGGAGCTGCGATCCTGCAGCGATCGCATCATCGATGGTCGCGATCGCCGGCAGCGGCCGATAGTCAACCTCTACAAGCCGGGCGAAGTCCTCCGCGCGATAGCGATCAGTCGCAACGACAAAGGCGACGGATTCGCCGACAAAGCGGACGCGATTCAATGCAAGAAATTTCGGCAGCCCATTGCGGATGCTCGAATGCCAATAGCGCACAATCCAGGGCTGGTCGTTGAAGGGCAGATCCCGAGCAGTCAGAACGGCAATGGCGCCGGCGGCCATCGCGCGGGACGCGTCGATCGCAACCACCTCGGCATGCGGCAAGGGGCTGCGCACGAAGGCGCCATGAGCCATCCGGTCAAGCTGAACGTTGTCAACGAAGCGGGCGCGCCCGCGCAGAAGGCGAGCGTCTTCCTTGCGCAACATCAATGCATCGGCGAGGAAAGCGGTAGCCGCTGCCGCCCGGATTCGTCGAAATTCTCCGGCGCGAGCCACCGCTCGAACCTCGCGCGGCGCTGCGGCCACTCGTCATCGACCATCGCATACCACGCGGTATCGCGACTGTGCCCCTTCTGGATCATGTGCCTGCGAAACACGCCCTCGAAAGAAAATCCGAGCCGCAGCGCCGCGCGTCGGGAAGGCTCGTTCAACGCGTTGCATTTCCATTCGTAGCGCCGGTAACCGAGATCCTCGAACACATGCCTGGCCATCAAATACATGGCCTCGGTGGCACCCGTCGAGCGGGCAATTGCGGGCGTATAGAAGATGTTGCCCACCTCGATCACGCGATGTTCCGGCGTGATGCGCATATAGGCGGCATGTGCGAGAGCCTTCCCCGACGCGTTTTGCACAATCGCAAAGGACAGCGGATCGTCCGACTTGGCGCGTTTTTCAAGATAGGCGCGAAACGCGCCACGATCGGCGAACGGCCCGTCGCCCAGATAAAGCCAGATGTTCTCCTTGTCAGGTCCGTGCGTACCTGAAAAAAGGCTCTCGGCGTGCTTGGCCGGATCGAGCGGAGCGATCGTCACCAGTCGGCCGCGCAGAACAATGCGCTCCGGCCGTCTCGCAGGCGGGGCGTTGACGAGCGGACCGATGGGGAGGCCGGAAGCCGGGTCGGTAATACTGTCACCGGGCAATGCTTCCCTCCTTTCAATCGGCATTGGCGATGACAAACACCGACTCGGCTAAAACGCGTGCTCCGTCAGCGGCATCTTCCTGCCGGACGCTTTCGGCGGGGCTATGGCTGATACCATCCTTGCAGGGAATGAAGATCATCCCTGTGGGGCATAGGTAGTGCAGATAGCGCGAATCATGGCCGGCGCCTGATGGAATATCCATCCAGGCGATGCCCAGATCGGTTGCAACCGATCTGATCGTGCGGCGGATCGAAAGCGGGAATTCGAGCGGCGGGTCATGCAGGAGTTCCTTGGCCGTTACCTTGCATCGCCCCGCAGCCTGCCGGCAGATTGTGGGGATTGTGTCTCCTATTCTTTGCAGCGTTTTCGCTTCCGGGTGTCTCAGATCAATGGAGAAGACAACACGCCCTGGTACAACAGAAGGTGCATTGGGGCTGATGGTGAACATGCCGATGGTGAAGCGTACGGCGTCCGCGCGATCCCATATCGCCTCCTGCAGCGCGCGCACGATGTCTACGGCAGAGACAAGCGCATCGCGCCGGGCATGCCGCGGCGATGTCCCGGCATGATTTTCTTCCCCATCGACCTGCACTCGAAAGGTGCGCTTGCCTTGCATTCCGGTAACTACCCCGATGGTCTTTTTTTCAAGCTCCAGAACAGGGCCTTGCTCGATGTGGGCCTCAAGAAAGGCCGCCGGCTTTGCTCCGAAGGGGCGCTCGGACAGGCATGGTTCAGCTGAAAGAACCTTGCGGAGCTCAGCCTGCACGGTAATCCCGGCCTTGTCGCGTATGTCGAGGATATCCTGGAGTTGCCGCGCACCAGAAAAGACAGCGGATCCCATCATGCCCGGCGCGAAACGCGATCCTTCCTCATTCATCCAGGCAACAATCTCAATGGTCCGGCGCGGACGCACTCCCCGCGCGATCATTGCCTCGATGCTTTCCAAAGCGGCCAAAACGCCAAGGGCCCCATCGAACTTGCCGCCGGTCGGTTGCGTGTCGATATGCGACCCCACAAACACCGGAGCCAAATCGGGCTCGGTCCCTTGGTAACTGAGAAAGAGATTGGCAACCGGGTCCGTGGCTGCTTCGAGGCCGATCTCTCTGCCCCAGCCCACAACGCGCCCGCGGGCGGCGATCTCCGCGTCAGAAAGAGCCTGGCGATCGATCCCGCCGCCGCTCGATGCGCCCAACTCGGCGAGCGACATCAGCCGATGCCACAGTCGGTTGCCGTTGATGCGGCGGGCGAGTTCCCCCGTACGAATGCAGGTGCGCCCGGTCATTACACTCCAAGCGATCTGAAAGACCATCGCTGGTACTTGTATTACGCAAGACCGCGGTTGTATACAATCCAGACCGCTGCTTATTCCGCACATCAGGAGGTATTCTTGGATCTTCAGTTGCAGGGGAAATCCGCTTTGGTGACGGGCGCATCCAAAGGGATTGGCCGGGCAACGGCGCTCGCCCTGGCGGGCGAGGGATGCTCAGTCCATCTCGCCGCGCGCTCGGCCGACGCCCTCGATGAGCTGAGGAACGAGATCCTCGGAAAGCACAAAGTCAGAGTAGATCTGCATCCCGGCGATCTCTCGAGCACGCAAAGCATGGTTGCTCTCGCCGATGCGGTAGGCGACCTTGATATCCTCATCAACAATGCGGGTGATATTCCGGCCGGGACGGTCGAGGCGCTTACTGACGCCGATTGGCGTCGCGGCTTCGATCTCAAGCTTTTCGGCTACATCAATTTGACCCGCGAAATCTACCTGCGGATGAAAAAACGTGGTTCCGGTGTCATTATCAACAATATCGGAAACTCCGGCGAGAACTGGGATTACAACTACGTGGCCGGCAGCACTGGCAATGCCGCGCTCATGTCTTTCACCAAGGCCGTTGGCGGCGTGAGCCTTGACTACGGAATTCGGGTCGTCGGGGTGAACCCGGGACCGATCGCCACCGACCGCATGGTGCGCATCATGAAGCGGCGCGCCCGCGACAATCTCGGCGACGAGGCGCGTTGGCAGGAATATATGACCGACTACCCCGGCGGACGCATGGGTACGGACCAGGAAGTAGCCGACGTGATCGTCTTTCTCGCTTCTCCCAGGGCCGGCTATATCACCGGGACCGTCATCACCATCGACGGAGGGATTGCGGGGTATGGCTCGGTGATCAAGCCGCGGCCGAAGCGACAATGAGCGCACTCGAGCAGCGCAACGCTCATTTCGACCGCCTGTTCGCCACGAAGAACCTGTTCTGGCTGGGCCAGAATACGAACCACCTGCCGACGCATCCGCGGGTACGCAAGGCGCTGTGTGACTCGATTGCGGCGGAAGAGTTTCACGCCTACGCACCGCCGGGTGGGTTCACGGCCCTGTTGAATGGCATCGTCGAAGACTTGGGCCTGCCGCACGAGAGCACGGCGGCTCTCATTACGGACGGAGCCGTTGCCGCGCTTGCTACCGTGTGCCGCGCCTACTGCGAGCCGCATGGGAATTTCGTGACGACCGATCCCGGTTGGAAATGGCCTATGCAATTCGCGCGGCAAGCGGGATCGCAAGTACGCGAAATTCCAATCTACGATCCTGCCCTGCGCTATCGGCTGGCTGCGGAACAACTGGCGGAAATGGTCGATCAGAAGACGCGGATCATCTATTTGGTTGATCCAAATAATCCGCTGGGGGTTTGCTACACGCGCGAGGAGATCAGGGCTTTCTGCGATATCGCCCGCAGGGTCGGCGCGTTGGTTCTGCATGATTGTACCTATCGGGATTTCGCGGACGATCATGTCTTGGCTGCGCGGTTCTATCCCGAGGGGGCGATCACCACCTACAGTTTCTCCAAATGGCTGGGCCTGGCAGGACTACGCATCGGTGCCGTGGTGGCCAATAAAGCGATTATCGAACGCCTTGCCGCGTATTCGAGCGCAACCCTCGGCAGCAGCGTCATTGCCCAGCGCGCCGCCCAGGCAGGACTTGCCGTGAAGAAGGAGTGGATGTGCGAGGTTCAACGCATTCAGCGGCGCAACCAGGCGGCCATCAAACACAAAGTCGACACCATCCCGGGGCTGTTCATTCCGATTTATCCGTCCCAGGGCAATTTCGTCATCATCGAATGTGCCGCACTGGGTTTCACGCCCGAGGCCTTGGCAGCAGTGTTCGCAAAGCGCGGCATCATGATCCGCCAGGGCTCTTATCACACGCCCCGTTTCGGATCGCGCTTCGTCAAGGTCAGTACCACGGTTCCGACCGAGTGGGTGGACGCGTTTTGTCGCGAGTTGCCTGACGCGATCGTTGCCGCGCGCGGGCTCAACGATGTTCCGGAGCTGTTTTGACGGAAGACGCGGCCTTGATCCTTTGCGCTGTAGGGTGGGCAAAGGCGCGCCTCTCCCTATCTTCGCATCCGGCAACAGCTCGCGCGCCGTGCCCACGCGGAGGCAGGCTGGCGCGTCGATCCGCGTGGGCAAACGCCCGCGCAAGCTCGAGTGAGTTGAGACCATTCATGCGTTTGCCCACCCTACGAGGTATCACCTACTCGTCTCCAGCAGAACGGCTGCCGTCTCGGTTCGCGTGTCGCGCAACAGCCAGCGGCCGCTTTCTACCTGCGTGAAAAAGTCCTGCAGCGCGAAATTAAACAAACCCGGCTCTTCGAGATTGATAGTATGGCCGGTCTTCGGAAACACCATCAGCCCGGCAGAAGGAATTGTCCGCTTGAGAAATGCGCCGGTGCCGAGGCATGAGCGATCCTCATCGCCGTGGATGATCAAGGCGGGTACCGTCATCTTTTCCAGCTCCGCCACCAGCTCGAACGGCGAAGGCCGCCGCGCCTGAACTCCGCGCAAGGTCAGCGCCGCGCCCTTTGGTGAGTGCTCTGACA
>DATBYX010000319.1:0-3952 GCA_036513475.1 Xanthobacteraceae bacterium
GAGCAGCTTGCGTCGTTGCCAGGAGCAGGGTTGATGATCGATCATGTTCGTTCCAGCTTGTTCGAGCCGTTAGTATTTGGGTCGATGCGAAACCGCCCATTCCCGCGCATGCTCGATAGGAGCGTGTGGCGGCAACGCCGCACGGAACCTTCGCACGGTGGGCAACGCCTCCATCCGCTCCCGCCATCGGCAGAAGGCCGGATATTTCGGATATATGCGTTTCCCCTCGTGCGTCAGCCCGAAGGCGTACGTGCTCGGCAGGAGATAGAAGTCGGCGAGTGTAAGCTCCGAACCCAATAGATAATCCCGCCCGTCGTCCAGCTCGCTTTCTATCACTTGCAGACCGACTTCGATTTTGGGAAGCGCGTGCGCCACCACCTTCTCGTCTGATGCGATTCCAAGCTCGGGAAATACGCGCCGCTCGTGCGACACGTGATAGATCATGTAGGGGTAGTAGTACGAGTTCACCGCGCTGATCCACTGGTTCATACGAGCGCGCTCGCGGATACCTTTCGGCTGGAGCGCCGGCTCAGTGAAGGTGTCGTCGAGGTATGTTGCGATCGCGCTCGTTTCATAGAGCGTAAAATCGCCATGCTGGAGGATCGGAACACGGTTGAAGGGATGCAAGGCCAGGTGAGTCGGTTTCCCCATTTCCGGCTCGAGGTCCCGGAATGCGTATGGGATCGCCTTGTGCGTGAGTATCATTCGCACGATCTGGACAAAGGTGCTGCGCGGAAACCCGAAAACGATAGGGTCAGTCATTGAGAAGTCCTTTTCCAATCGATCGGACCGGACAGCCCGATGTAGGCACCTCTGTAATCGGCGGAGCCTGCCAGCGGCAAAGCATGCTTTCTCTGGTGAGCCTTAGAATTTTTCATGCTATCGTCCTTGCATGCCGCGCCGATTGCCGCCGCTGAACGCCCTGAAGGCCTTCGAGGCCGCGGCACGCCATGAGAGCTTCACGCAAGCAGCGGACGAGCTTTGCGTCACCCAGGGCGCCGTGAGTCATCAGGTCAAGGCGCTCGAGGCCGAGCTTGGGTTGAAGCTGTTCAATCGCCAGAGTCAGGGCCTTGTCATCACGGAGGCCGGTCGCAGCTATCTCGCCACCGTACGGGATGCGCTCGACCGGATTGCCGACGGCACGGAGCGATTGCTGCGCCGCCAGAACACGGGCGTACTGACGGTAAGCACGTCGCCGAATTTCGCAGCCAAGTGGCTCGTGCACCGGCTGAGCCGGTTTGCCGAGGCGCATCCCGCAATCGACCTGAGGATAAGCGCGTCATTGCATCACATCGACTTTGCCCGCGAGGATATCGACCTCGCCATTCGGCACGGCGATGGAAGCGAATCAGGGCTTTACGTTGCCAGATTATGTGCGGAGGAACTCTTCCCCGTCTGCAGCCCGAAGCTGCTGGACGGCGGGGAGAACCTCAGATCCGATGACCTGAAAAAGGCCGTCCTGCTTCACGTCAATGACCGGCAGGATTGGAGCAGATGGCTCGATACCGCAGGGATCACGGACGTCGATGTCTCGCGCGGGCCGGTGCTCAACCAGGCCAGCATGGCCATTGATGCGGCAGTGGACGGCCAGGGCATCGCGCTCGCACGGACCGCGCTCGCCGCCTGGGACCTCATCGGCCGGCGGCTGGTACGGCCGTTTGCGCAGGCATTGCCGGTGCCCTACGCCTATTGGATCGTGTGTCCAAAGGCGACCGCAAAGCTGCCGAAGATCGTGGCATTCAGCAATTGGCTGCTGGCGGAAGCTGCAGAGGATGCTCGGCATTTGCAGGAGCTGACATCCGCCTCGCGGCGGGGGAAACGTTCGCGAGGACGGCCAGTGCTCTCGTGATCAGATTTGTTCCAGTGCCCATGGCCCGTCGGCCGCCGCCCCAATCCCAGTCACCTCTTCTCAGTGAAAGACCCGGCTCGTTGCAATGAGCTCGGTCATGAGAAATTCTAAGCCACGTTTGAGAAATAATGCTTTGCCGGATGTACGGCCAAAGACTTATGTCGCTCCTGCCCAAGTGCGCAATCAAGCTGCTTGGGATGATCAGGAGCATGAAAATGAGACGAAATCTTCCACTCGCTGCGAAGCGGCAGGCACGGACCGCCAGCCGCAACGCATGCATGACGGACAGCATTACGAAAATGGTGCGCGATCTTCAGATTGCCTTCCGCGAAGGTCTCACTGCCCATCGTGAATATGAGCGACTTATCTCCAAGGGTGTCCGCCACGATGCCGCGCTCAGAGCATCACTTGGTGTTTCAGGTAATGAAGCTCCCCAAAGGCAGGTACCCGAGATAAAACGCATGTTCGAGCGCGGTCGGTTACACCGATCGAGCGAGCGAAAAATCTCCTCGACCGAGCACGCGATTACTGCCTGTTGACGCAAACACCCCTGCATCGGGGTTGACATCCTTCCCGGCATGGGATGCATTTGAGCCAAGGGGTTCTGCGCGATTACCTCGTGAGGCGGCAGCCGAAAGATCGCGTCCTCTGCTCGCTTGCGAGGAGGACGCCCATGCCGTCGACCACCGAGATCACCGTGTCGCAACTTTCTCGCCTGATCGGCTTGCCGCAGGCGCCGATCATCATCGATGTGCGCTCCCAGGATGAGCTCGCGGCCGATCCAAGGTTAATTCCGGGCGCTCAACACCGCGACCCCGAAGTGCTCATGAGCTCGGCAGCGCGCTTCGAGCGCCAGTCCGTCATCGTTGTCTGCCAAGAAGGATTGCAAGTCAGCCAAGGCGTCAGTGCCTGGATGCGGCATCACGGCATCGCGGCCCAGACCCTTGAAGGCGGCTTTGCCGCCTGGCGCGCGGAGGGCCACCTGCTCATCCCGGCGGAGAGAGTGCCGGCACGCGACTCCCAAGGACGCACGGTCTGGGTCACGCGGGCACGGCCGAAGATCGTGCGCATTGCCTGCCCATGGCTGATCCGCCGTTTCATCGATCCAAAGGCCGCCTTCCTCTTCGTAGCACCATCGGAGGTGATGCCAGTGGCGAAACGTTTCCAGGCCACGCCCTTCGATGTCAGGGGAGCGTTCTGGGACGACCGGGGCGACAGGTGCACCTTCGACGTGATGATCGAGGAGTTTGCGCTTGGCTCGGATGCGCTTGCGCGGCTGGCGGTCATCGTGCGCGGCGCCGATACCGGACGGCTCGACCTGACGCCTCAGTCGTCCGGCCTGCTCGCGGCATCGCTCGGCTATTCCCGCATGTATCGCGACGATCTCGCCCAGCTCGAGGCAGCGATGCCCCTCTACGACGCGTTCTATCGCTGGTGCCGAGACGCTGTGAACGAGACCCACGCCTGACCTCGAAGGGGCGATCGCACCCGATCGCTATGATGTCTGCCCGGTATTCTCTCATCAGGACAATACGACATGCCAGAACTGCTTTCCTTTGATGTTGCAATCTTCCTGTGCGGCACGCTGGCAGCGGCCTTCGTGACCGGCCTTTCAGGTTTCGCATTCGGGATGGTCGCCGCCGCCATCTGGGTTTATGCGCTTCCGCCGCCGCAAGCATCCGCGCTCATCGCCGCCTATGCGCTCCTCGTCCAAGGATATGCCGTGTGGAAGTTGCGGCATCTGCTTGATCTGCATCGTCTCATGCCGTTCATCGTCGGCAGCGCGCTGGGAATTCCGGTTGGCATCGTGGGTTTACGATGGGCTTCGCCGGTCCATTTCCGCATCGGCGTGGGGCTGCTGTTGATGCTCTTCAGCCTTTATAACCTGGCGCGCCCCAAGCTGCCGGAAATGAAGCGAGCAGGACGTGGAGCGGATACAGCCGTAGGCGTTCTCAACGGTGTGATCGGAGGTGCTACCGGACTCGCCGGTATCGTCACGGTTATCTGGACGGGCATGCGCGGCTGGTCGCGCGATGAGCAAAGAGCCGTTTTTCAGCCGACCGGCGTTGCAAGCTTTCTCATGATCATCGCGGCCTTCGGCGG
>DATBYX010000320.1:0-4247 GCA_036513475.1 Xanthobacteraceae bacterium
CTCACAGAGAAGCAATTGAAGGAAGCGCAATCCGCGGCCCGTACCCTCGGTCTAGAACTCCATGTTTTGAATGCCAGAACTGAGCACGACTTCGATGCGGTTTTCGCCAAGCTGATCCAATTAGGGGCAGGCGGCCTTGCGGTCAACACTAACCTCGTATTCACAGCCCGAGCCGAGCAACTCGGCGCCCTAACGGTGCGCAAAGCGATACCCGCGATCTACAAAGGGCGCGAGTTCACTGCGGCCGGAGGTCTGATGAGCTATGGAACGGACCCTACGGATTCATACCGCATAGCCGGTGTCTATACCGGCCGGATACTGAAGGGCGAGAAACCTGCCGATCTGCCGGTTCAGCAAGTAAGTAAAGTTGAGCTGATCATCAACCTCAAAACCGCCAACGCGCTCGGCATCACTTTCCCGATCACGCTGCTCGGCCGCGCTGACGAGGTGATCGAATAGGGATGCTGTTGCTGCACTGCGTGAGTCTGGAAGTGGCATTGTGTCACGAGTAACGCCGGTCCACACGGCGCTGCGTAACTGTACGAGAGATGAAGGAAGGCCCTTCGAGGTCGGCAATGAGGTGTTGATCTCAAGCCACCGCAAGCTGCTGTCGTCAAAAGCGATGGTGGTGAACGTTGGTCCGGTTTGCCCCAGAGAGCAGCCGTAACTCGGACAACACGGCACTCACACTTCGGCCGAGAGGCCCTAGACAGCGGTTGAATGGCTTAGTTCTGTGCCTCTGCGGGTATTCTCTCGCGATCAAAATCGCAAGTACAGCCTCGCTGTCTTCGACCAATAGGTCATTGAATAACGATGCCGTTTTGCTGCGGTGCATCAGTCCGCTCCTGGCACTTCGCGACTGGCGCTGCATTGGCTGTATTGACGTCAGCTTTTAAAGGGAGCTGCGGACATACGCCGAGGTGCAGTCTCGGCAGGGAAAACGTTGAGAATGACCCATCTCGGTCATTGGCGTACTGATCAGAACGGGAGACGAAGCGCGCTGAATGGGCGCAAAGCAAGCTCTAGCGGGTTACGCGGCTGTCCATGGCTTCGGACGGCTTGCTTCGTAGGCCTCTTGGGCTTCTCAGCGGCTGGCGTTTCAGTGGGTTCGGGCGCCGGGGCGGTAAATTCCGAGGCGACAGGCGAAGCCGGCTCTCTCGATGTAGCTTCTGCCGATGGCGATTCTCCACCGGAGACAGCATCCCGCCGCCTCGGGGCTCCGTCGCTCCTCGGCAGTTCTACCGCGGGAGGCGGAGGCACGACCGTAGAGGGAGCGGCCGCCGGAGCTATCGCTTCCACAACCCTTTGAGGGATTGCCTTGCTTACGGCGGCGTTGTCTGCCGTCACCGGCTCCAGGAAGTACTGATATCCTGTTGCAAGTAGAGCGTAAACGGCAAGACAGCCTCCAACCACTCTCAACGGAGACGACGAATGACGCTTTGCGGTAATCACTGAACTGGCCCCCCCCCACAATCTTCCACTCTTTGTCGTACCAAGTGGGAAATCGGTTCAAATGCAGGCGCCGCCGTGCATCAGTCTGCAGTTGGCGCTTGTCGCGCACACGGCCTTTCCAGCCGCACGTCCGCTGCCGGCGAAAGCTGACATGCGCCTCTCAGAGAGGACGCCGCTTTTGGACCCGGAGCCGACCTGGGCCGGATGGAAATCTCGCACTGCGGCAGTCTCCCCCACATCGACGTATGCTATGCTTTCGGTCGGGAGCAACGGGAGGCGCGGCCCCACCTCGATTCATGACCTGCGGCCTACCCCCGAGATGATAATGAAGCGACGCGAGTTCATCACCGTTATCGGCAGCGCGGCGGCTTGGCCGCTCACGGTACGCGCACAACCATCTAAGGTGGCTCGAATAGGCGTGCTCTACATTGGCCTCGCAGATTCGGAGTCATTCAAGAAGGAACTCAGGGAGGGATTGCGCGAACTTGGTTATTTAGAGGGTCAAAACATTTCATTTGAGTTTCGCTCTGCGGAAGGAAAGCTGGATCGACTGCCCGAGCTTGCATCCGAGTTGGTTCGGCTTAAGGTTGATGTGATCGTGGCGCTCTACGTCCCCTGCGCACTGGCGGCGAAGCAGGCAACGCGTGAAATCCCCATTGTGATAATCGCAACCGAGCCGATCGAAACCGGCATAGTTGCCAGCTGGGCAAGTCCGGGCGGCAACATTACCGGGGTGGCCCTGATGTCTGCTGCTTTGGTTGGAAAATGCGTTGAACTGTTTCGCGATATGCTCTCAGCTACGCGGATAGCCGTTCTCGCTAACGCGGCAGACCCTTTATTCGCGAAGTTAATTCTTGATCAAGTTGAGCTTGCGGGGCGCATTACAGGTATTGAGATTCAGCCAATTATGGTACGTGGACCTGATGAGGAACTCGGCGCCACCTTTGCGACCATAAACAGAGGGCGGGCGGATGCCGTCGTCATTCAAGGCAGCTTGTCCACTAAACGTATAGCTGACCTTGCACTTGAACACCGTTTGCCAGCCGCCTCGACCACGCGCGGCTTTGTGGATGCTGGTGGCCTGATGTCATATGGCGCGGACGGTCCCACCATGTTTCGGCACAGCGCAAAGTTTGTGCAAAGGATTTTACAGGGCCGGCAGCCGAATGACTTACCCATAGAGCAGCCCACGAAGTTCGAGCTGGCCATCAATCTCAGAACTGCGAAGGCCATGGGCTTCACGATTCCAGAATCTTTCTTGCTTCGTGCCGACGCACTGCTTGAATGATGGGTGATGTTTGCTGCACTGCACGAGTCCGGAAGTGGCACACACAAGAGCCGCCTGTATGGGGGCCAATTACAGCCGCTATCGGAGGTGCTGCGGACCTAAGAAATCGCGCGGGTCTGCTGGTGGACCGCCGCCTTTGACCCACTTCGCTCGCTTGGCCGGGACGACGGTGGTTAGTCTTAGCGCCTGTGCGCGTGCGCAGGAGGGCAGGGAGGGGGTTTGGCGCGCCGGCCGGCCTGATATATTGCACGGAGCAATCGTTGGCGACGGGGGAGAAACGTGGCAATCGCGGCTGATCGGATCAGGACGATTTCGGTTATCAGGCTGCATCCCGTGATCGGGGCGGAAATCGGCGGCGTCGATCTTTGCCGCCCGCTGGATGCGGAAACGCTGCGCCAGATCAAGGACGCCTGGCACGAGCACACCGTGCTGCTGTTCCGCGGCCAGAGCCTCAGCGAGGACGACCAGCGGCGGTTTGCATCCTATTTCGGCCCGGTCGCCAAGCGGGTGCCGCCGAAGCCGGGAGCAACCGGGGTCGGCGACGCGCCGGCTTGGAACGACATGATGCTGGTCAGCGACAAGCTCGATGCCAACGGCAAGCCGCTCGGCACGCTCGGCCACGGCGAGATGTGGTTCCACACCGACAAGTGCTACCACCGGCGCCCACACCGCGCCTCATTCCTCTATGGCATCGAGATCCCGTCCGCGGGCGGCCACACGAAATTTTCGAGCATGTATGCCGCCTATGACAGGTTGCCGGCGGACCTCAAGCGGCGGCTCGACGGCGCCATGGTGATGCAGGGCCAGCAGTACGGCGTCGGCCGCCGGATCGATGTGACGCTGCCGCTGGAGAGCACCCATCACTGCCGGCAGCCGATCTTCGTCACCAATCCAGGCTCCGGGCGCAAGGCGCTTTACGTCGATGTGGATCGAAGATATGCCGCGCGACGAAAGCGAGGCGCTGCTGCAACGGCTGTTCGAGATCGCCGAGGACCCGGCAATTATCTACGAGCACGTCTGGAGGGTCGGCGACCTCATCATGTGGGACAATCTCGCCTGCCTGCACGCGCGCACCGACTGGCCGAGCGAGCAGCGCCGCACCTTGCGCCGCTGCACCGTCGAGGGCGAGCCGCTTTATTGAGCGCATTCCACTCGGCTTGACCTACCCAGTTGGTCATGGCCGCTCGGAAGCGCGTTGCGCGCTCCTGATGTCCGCTGCTGGGAGAAGGAGACCTAAGCGCACAAGCGGCGTGAGCCGGTTTTGACCCAACTGAGACATGAGCGGCTCAAGACTTTCGCAGCGCAAAACCATTGTTCTCCTTCGCCAAAGCGTGATATCGTCCCCCTCTATTGCATGGACACGCCCCCCTCGGGAGGGGTCACATGGCAATCCACATCGGACGCCGAAAATTCATTGGCGTGCTTGGCGGCGCCGCGGTTGCGTGGCCACTCGCTGCGCACGCTCAGCAGGCGGGGAAGCTACCGACCATTGGATTCCTGGGGGCGG
>DATBYX010000321.1:0-3973 GCA_036513475.1 Xanthobacteraceae bacterium
GTTGAGCCGCTGAAGGCTGAAGTGAAGGTGCGCTGCTCATGCTGCACTGCGCCCGGGATACGCACCGCGGGTGGCCGATGATCACTTCATCGGGCACTTGTCGTGGTGCTTGTCCTGGTCGTTCTCGACGATGGTGGCGACCGTCTTGAGCACGTAGTCGTCCCCCTGCTTCACCACGTCCTGCAAATAGAAGTTCTGAATGGGAATGTGATTGTGGCCGAATTTGAAGTTGCCGCGCACGGACTTGAAGTCGGCTTTCTCCAGCGCCCGCTGCAGCTCGTCCTTCTTGCTCATGTCGCCCTTGATAGCTCTCAGCCCGCTGTCGATCAGCGACACCGCATCATAGGTCTGCGCCCCATAGAATGAAGGCGAGGACTTGAATCTGGCCTTGTAGTCGGCGACGAATTTCTTGTTCGCGTCATTGGGCAGATCATGCACCCACTCCTGCGCGCCGGGAATGCCGACCGCGAGATCCTTCAGCCGCGGCAGCGAGAGGTCGTCAATGGTGAAAACCGTATAGAGCGGTATCTGACCTTTCAGGCCGGATTGGGCATATTGGGTGATGAACTGGACGCCGGCGCCACCGGGATAGAACGCGAAGATCGCGTCGGGCTTGGCGGCGCGCGCCTTCGACAGCTCGGCGGAGAAATCGAGCTGGTCTGGCCAACGCGTCAGCTCCTGGCCGACGATCTGGCCTTTGAAGGTCGATTTGACGCCTTCCAGCATGTCCTTGCCTGCGGCGTAGTTCGGCCCCATGAGGAACGCGGTCTTTACGCCCTTCTGGTTCATGTAGACCCCGATCGCTTGCGGCGTCTGGTCATTATTCCATGACGTCGAGAACACATACGGGGAGCACAGCTCGCCGGCGAGCTGCGAGGCGCCTGCGTTGGTGACGATGGCGAAGGTCTTGGAATCGACGATCGGCTTGAGTGAAGCCAGCAACACGTTCGACCAGATATAACCGACGATGAAATCGACCTTATCGGATTCGATAAACTTCTGTGTCTTCTGTACCCCAACCTCGGGCTTGGTCAGATCGTCTTCGTAAAGAACTTCGACCGGCAGGCCGCCGAGCTTGCGCCCGAGGTGATCGAGTCCAAGCTCGAATGAGTTGCGCATGTCATTGCCAATGGCTGCGGGGGGCCCGCTGAAAGTGCTGATGAAGCCAATCTTGATGGTTTTCTGCTGGGGTAGAGCCGGAGTCGCTGCGAATGCGAGCAATGCGGCCGCTCCCAAGAGAATTCTGTTCATGTCTTTGCTCCTCCAGATGGTGCGCTGATCTTAGTTGATCACGTGATGCCCCAAAAGCCCCTTCGGCCGTGGCCATTCGTCTCCTGCCGAACCGTCGCTCGCGCGATGGGTTGCCTTGCCGGGGGTGCCGCAGTATTAGCAATCTGACACTCGCGTTGGACGCTGAAGACGCGCAAATGCATGAGCTGACGGGCAGAACCCACTGGCATGAGCCGACCGGCAACAACCGTGCCGGCTTTGGTGAGTTTGGCCGGCCGAAGACACCCTACGACCTGTTCATGGAATCCGAGGGGATTCCCATCTTCCGCGACATCGGGGTCAACAAGGTGCAAAATCTTCCGCTCGCAAGCTGGAAACGGCTGGGCGGCAAAGGGACCTATATCCAGCTCCATGGCACCGAGGGAAAATGGGGCTGCTATGTCGTCGAGGTGCCAGGCGCCGGAGCGCTTAATGCCGAGAAGCACCTCTACGAGGAAGTGTATCTTGTCGTTGAGGGCCGCGGCACCACCGAGGTCTGGCTCGACAAGGACAGCAAGCGCCACGTGTTCGAATGGCAGAGAGGTTCACTCTTCTCCATTCCCGTCAATGCGTGGCACCGCATCGTGAATGCGAGCTCGTCGCCCGCGCTTCTCCTGGCCGGCACGACCGCACCCAATCTCCACAATCTCATCAACAACGTCGATGTGCTGTTCAACTGTCCATATGAGTTTCGCGAGCGTTTCAGCGGTGCGGACGATTTCTACAAATACAAGGACGACATCGAGCCCGATCCGGTGCGCGGGCTTGCCATGCGACGCACGAATTTCATTCCGGACGTGGTGAATTGCGATCTGCCGCTCGACAACCGGCGCTCGCCGGGATGGCGGCGGGTGGAACCCTTCATGACCGGCAATACCTTCTATCTCTGGATTGGCCAGCACGAGAACGGGCGATATTCCAAGGCCCATGCCCATACTTCCGCGGCCGTGCTCATCTGCCTTCAAGGCAAGGGCTATACCTATACATGGCCGGAGCGGTACGGGGTGACCCCTTGGAAGGACGGCCATGCCGACAAGATCAAGCGCGTCGATTACGAGCCCGTCGGCATGGTCTCGGCGGCTCCGGGAGGAGCACGCTGGTATCACCAGCATTTCGGCGCCTCCAAGCATCCGCTGCGGTTAACGGCCTGGTTCGGCCCACACAATCCCGGGCGCGAGCCCGGCCCGCCAGGGGAGAAACACACCGACTACACCGGCATGGACATCCCCGAAGGAGGGACGGCGATTCCCTATTGGATGGAGGATCCGTTGATTCGGGCCGAATACGAGGCGAAGCTCAAGGCAGAGGGGGTGCCGAGCCGGATGGAGCCGGAATTTTACAAAAAAGGCGCCGCAGTCCCGAAATTCGTCGGTGCATGACGACCCTGGAGGAGCAAGGCGGCGGCCGAATTTTTTTCTCCAGCACCGGTCGCTCGCTGGTCGAGGAAGACGAGCTCGTTGTCCTGAGCGTCGGCGTGGATATCGGTTCTTCCACTTCCCATCTCGTATTCTCCCGAATTGTTCTGGAACGCCTCGATAGCCGCTATGTCGTCTCAACCCGAGAAACGTTCTATCAATCCGATATTCTGCTCACACCCTATTCTGCGGCCGAGGACATTGATGCTCAGGCGCTGAGTGCCTTCATCGCGCGCCAGTACCAGGACGCCAATGTAGATCCGGACGAGATCGACACCGGAGCGCTGATCCTGACTGGGGTCGCGGTGCGCCGGCGCAATGCCCGCAAGATTGGCGAACTGTTTGCCCGGCAGGCCGGCAAGATGGTGGCCGTCTCGGCCGGCGACAGCCTCGAAACGGTAATGGCCGCGCACGGATCGGGGGCTGTGGCACGTTCGATCCGCGACAAGGCGACGGTGATGAATATCGACGTCGGAGGCGGCACCTCAAAGATCGCGATCTGCTGCGACGGACGCGTGAGCGACCTTACGGCGGTTGACGTGGGCGCCCGCCTCGTCTGCGTCGATGCGCACGGGCAGGTCGTCCGGCTGGAGGAGGCGGGCCGCCGATTCGGTACCGAGCTCGGGCTCGATCTCGAGGTCGGGCGACAGCTCTCGCCGGAGGGGGGAAGCCACCTGGCCGCCCTGCTGGCGGATAAGCTCTTCGAGGCCGCCATGGGTGGTAGTCCCTGCGTGAGCGGGGGCGGCCTCCTCCGGCTCGATCCCCTGACAGGCTCCACAAGCATCGACCAGGTTACTTTTTCCGGCGGGGTCGCAGAATACATCTACGGTCGGGAAGCGCAGAGTTACGGAGATCTGGGCGCTGCTTTGGCGCACGAGATCCGTGCTCGTATCCCAAGATTAGGGGCGAAGCTCGAGCGCGGCAATGAAGGTATCCGCGCTACCGTGATCGGCGCATCTCAATACACCACACAGGTGAGCGGCAGCACGATCTTCGTCTCACCCTTCGAAGCCCTGCCGCTGCGCAACGTCCCGGTGATCGCGCCCGCCCTCGCCCTCGACGCCGAGGAGATCGACGCCACCGCGATTGCTGGCGCGATCGGCAGAATGCTGCGGCGGCTCGATCTGATCGATATCGATACGCCGGTTGCGCTTTTCGTGCCGTGGCGGGGCTCTGCCACTTTCCAGCGGCTCGAGAACTTTTGCCGCGGGGTGATTGCGGGCCTCGCGGGGGTGCTCGCGCGTGGGCACCCGCTGGTCCTCGCGGGCGATGGCGACGTAGGTGGCCTT
>DATBYX010000322.1:0-2178 GCA_036513475.1 Xanthobacteraceae bacterium
GCCAAAGTGAGCAAGCGTGCCGACACTATTCGTGGCGAGACCAGCGAGGATGAGCACCGCCGCACCGCTTCCCATTCCAACCGCCAGGAAGCCCAGCGCACTCGATCGCTGCATGAACGGACGCGACAACACATTGTAGACCGCCATGCAGAGGACCGCCGCGGTCATGATCAATTCGCCGCGCCAGGCGCCGGGGGGAGCGGCCATGAGACCTGACGCCAGGGCCGCCAACACCCCCAGCATGGCGATCGCGACGCCTGCGGACTTGCGCCAAGTCAGAAGCTCCGCGCCCAACAGAGCGCCGATCAGCATCGTCTGCAGCGGCAATGTCGAAAGCGCGAGGCTTGCCCGCGCCGCCGTGGTGTAGCCGAGGGCGATATTGTAGAAAATGAAGAACAGCCCGAAAAAGCAGACACCCAAGGCCGCAACTGCGGGCCAATCGCTTCTCTTGGGCCACGACACGCGCAGAAGAACTGCGACCGGCAGTACGCAGAGAAAGCCGATGCCCCATCGCAGAATGGCGAGCGTGAGGGGATCGGCGTCACCGACCAGATAGCGCGTGACCGCCGCGGCCGTTCCTCCCAGCGCGCTGGAGACGATCGCAATCGCGACACCGAGCCACTCGCCCAACCCTCCCTCCTGGCTTGCCGTTTACAAACCTGGCAAAAGATCGTTGCGAGCCGGGACTCTATTGAGGTTTCAGCGCTGCGATTTTTTCGAGCAGACGCGGCATATCCACGGGTTTGGTATCGAAGTCATCGCACCCGGCGGCAAGCGCTTTATCCCTATCGCTATTCATGGCATTCGCGGTGAGGGCGATAATCGGAATGCGCTTCGTGGCAGGGTCCGCTCTGATGCGACGGGTGACCTCTTCTCCGTCGATGTCAGGCAGCGTGAGGTCCATGAGAATGAGGTCAGGCTGTTCGGAAGCCGCCATTGCAACACCCTGGTTTCCATTGCTGGCGATGATGACAGTAAAGCCCGCCCGCGAAAGCCGGTTCTTCAACATGTACACGTTGTCATCATTGTCCTCGACATACAGAATTTTCATGCGACCCTCGTGGCCTGGCGTTTCACGCACTTGGCTATCTCACGACTGAGCTGCCGCAACATTGCATCGCGGTCGCTCTTTTGAATGATGCGCTCGACCCCACCATTGAGGCGGTCCCGGTCCTCCTGCGTCAGGTCCTTCGCGGTGATGACCACCACCGGGATGTCCTGCCAGTCCAGCCGGGAGCGCAATTCGTCAAGGAACTCGAAGCCATCCATCTTCGGCATCATCAGGTCGAGGATGATCACGTCGACTCGTCCGGCGGCGAGCGCTTCAACCGCGGCCTGACCGTTCTCCGCTTCCCTGACTTTCCAGCCGATCGGCTCCAGCGCTTGGCGCACGCCGCGGCGGACCACGTCGTCATCATCGACCAGAAGGGCGCGACCCGCAAACGAGCCGCAAATGCCCGTCACCGTCTCGACCAGTTTGGTGCGGTCTACCGGCTTGACCAGATAGTCCGCAGCGCCGAGCGCATAGCCGCGGTTCTTCTGGTCGATGATAGACATCAGCACGACCGGAATGCTGGCCAGCGCCGGGTCGCCCTTGATTGCGGCCAGCACGGTCCAGCCGTCGAGATCGGGCATGTTGATGTCGAGGGTCACGGCCGCGGGCCGCAATTCCCGCACCAGCCGCAACCCTTCCTGGCCGCCGCGCGCCGTGACCACGGCGAAGCCGGCCCGCTCCAGATGCCGCTCCACAAGCTCGCGCACCGTCGCATCGTCGTCCACCACCAGAATTATCGGCTCCTCCGTTCCCTCGGCAATCGAATGAACGGGCTCCGCACGGGCCTCGGTTGTCACTAGCGCTTGGTCGCTCTGCACAATCCGCGGCAGGCGAATCATGAAGGTCGAGCCCTCGCCCGGCTTGCTCTCTACCGTGATGTCGCCCCCCATCATGCGGCAAAAATGCCGGCTGATCGCGAGGCCGAGCCCCGTGCCGCCGTACTTGCGGGTGGTCGAGGCGTCCGCCTGCGAGAACTCCTGGAACAGCCGTCCCATCTGCTCTTGCGTCATGCCGATCCCCGTGTCGGTTACGCCTATGGTGATCCAGTCGCGGCCCTCGAGCCGCTGCCCCTGCGCCGCGATGGTGACGGTCCCCTTTTCCGTGAACTTGTTGGCGTTGCTCGC
>DATBYX010000323.1:0-5778 GCA_036513475.1 Xanthobacteraceae bacterium
GCCAGTGTGTAATTTCTGGTTTCTTAGAACAGTCTTGCGAGAAGCCATACAGTCCTCAAGCGCAGCGAGCCCTCTGCCGAAAGATCCCCGTCGCCTCCGTCTTTAATGTTTATGTGAAGAAACGCGCTCTCCATCTCGTCCATGTAAGGCAGCGGAGTTTCGACGAAGTCAGGGAGAGCGTTTTGGTCCCAAGTGTGGGCAATTTTGTTGCGATACCCTCGAAGTTTATCCAGGGCCAGTAGCACGTCTGAATGGACCAGTGCAGCGAGGCTAGCTGCCATTCCAGCGGGTGGAAGTCCCGCCAACAGAGGAGTCCAGACGCTGTTGTAGTTATATCCAGCGACGGGGAGGGTGACCGACCCGTCGAAAGCCTGGAAGTAAAAGCCCCCGTTGGCTGGGAGACCGGTCAGATCCGTACAGGGGGGCCAGCAACCTGACAGGCCGTAGCAGTTGCGAACCAGTGTAGCCGCGAAAACCGTGCCCCGCGTGAAATGGATTGCGGGACAATTGGGAGTGCCGAGCTCTTTGGTCCATGGCGAAGGCCAATGTCGACGTCGGTATTCTGGACGGAAACGATGATCGAACTCCCCGAGGTCATAGAGGACGGCATGTCAGGAAGGGATGAGCAGCGAAAGCCCGGAACCGCTCGTGGGTCGCCTAGGCGCTCCCGCACAGCGAAGGCATTGCGTATAAGCCGCTCTGCGGTGAAATCGCGATGTGCTCGCGGGTGGGGCGGATGGGGTCGATTAAGTGATGACGGTTCGAGACAGCATAACTCGAGCACGAGCGAGGACCCCTGGGGCGGAGGCTACCCCACCTCCAAGGCGGTGCACGAACGAGCGCTCGTCCCGACACAGCGCGGGATTACCGAGGTCGCCACGAAGTGCGCGAAAGGCGGACACAAACCACCATCAGCCGGTGTATGCCGGGAGCAGGCTTAAGCCGGCCGATGTGCGGGAAGGTGCTGCCCTACATGCCGGCCTTCCAGCCGTATCGGGGAAAACCCGCCGTACGGAATGATAGGGAGGGTCGAGGAAACGTCGGCATCATTCGAAGCCCGGTCCGCGCCTCGACTCTACCCGACTGAGGGGCTCGGGGTGCAATTCCCCGGGCCTACTCGGCAAAACGCGAATTGCCGTCCAACGGCCTAATGTCGGCTTCCGCTGGCTGCGGACATGCGGGCGCATTGACTCGGGGCTGCAATGATTGTGGCGTGCTGTCGTTCGCAATGATCCAGTGCGCGTGACCCCCAATGTAGGGCCCCAATGGCGAACAGCATCGCAAGGCGGAAATTCATATCCGCGCTCGGTGGCGCGGTGATCGCGCTGCCGCATGTGGCGCGAGCGCAGCAGCCGGCCACGCCGGTGGTCGGGTTTATTTACGGCGGGTCGGCCGATGGCGCCTCGCGATATGCGATCGCGTTCCGCAAAGGCCTCAACGAAACCGGCTGCGTCGAAGGCCAAAACGTGACGGTCGCGTATCACTGGCTAGAGGGCCACTACGATCGCCTGCCGGCGCTGGTGGCTGAGCTAGTCCGCCGCCGTGTGGCCGTGATCGCCACGCCCGGCAGCGGTCCCGCCGCACTCGCGGCCAAAGCTGCAACAGGGACGATACCCATCATCTTCGGTGTCGCCGAAGACCCGGCCCAACTTGGTCTTGTCGCCAGCCTTGCCCGGCCCGGCGGCCACGCGACCGGCATCAATTTTTTCGCCAGGGAGGTGGTGGCTAAGCGGCTGCGGCTCCTGCATGACTTGGTGCCGAAGGCCGTTCGTATCGCCGTGCTTGTCAATCCGGCGAATGCTTCGAGCGCCGCGGCCACGTTCCGAGAGGCGCAGGAAGCCGCTCCCACTATCGGGCTGCAATTCCAGATACTCAACGCAACGACGATCGGCGAGATTGATGCGGCCTTTGCCACCCTCTCGCGCGACCGCCCCGATGCCCTCTTCGTCGCTGGCGACGGATTTTTCGACAGCCGGCGCGGGCAGTTTGCCACCTTGGCGGCGCGGGACAGGATTCCTGCGGCTTATGCGCACCGTGATTATGTCGCGGCCGGTGGGCTGATGAGCTACGGAACCGACCTTGCGGACGTGTTTCATCAAGTCGGTGTTTATACCGGCAGCATCCTCAAGGGCGCGAAGCCCGCCGACCTGCCGGTGCTGCAATCGACTAAATTCGAGTTCATCATCAACCTTCAAACAGCGCGAGCGCTCGACATTGAGGTGCCGTCAGGGGTGCTCTCCATAGTCGACGAGGTGATCGAGTAGGCGTACACCCGTTTGTTGCAACGCAATTTGAAAACCACACCGAGGACCGCTTCGAGTCATTTTCGACCGGGACGAGGCCAGCAATAGGTCCCGGTATGTCGGTTGTGCCCCCGAAAGCGGAAGTAAAATCAGGGGACAGGCATCTACCTCGATGGGCCGTAGCGGGTTGAGGGTGTCGCTCCAAACCGGAGCCTCGAATCGTGCGCTACGAACTCACCGACCATGAGTGGGCGGTCATCAAGCCGATGCTGCCGAATAGGCCGCGCGGCGTCCCGCGGGTTAACGACCGCCGAGTCCTGAACGGCATCTTTTGGGTCCTATGATCCGGCACACCGTGGCGCGATCTGCCGCAGATCTGGTCCCTACACCACCTTTTACAACCGCTTCGGTCGCTGGCGTCTGGAGCCGGATCATGGAAGCACTTACCGGCGGTCATGATGCAGCTATCCAAATGATCGACAGTCTCGCCTGGAAACCCGACGATGAACGTGGAGTGAAATGGTCAGCTCGGGGCAAATCTCGCACCAGCGCGCGATGCGTTGCAGAGTTTTTTTCCGAACGGCGGGGCGCTTCATGCGCTTGAGCACGGGCTCGGCCGCATGCTGAAACGGGATGCACAATGAACCTACGGCCAATATTGGAGGTGCTGCGGACAGCGGCCTCAGGCGGCCGCGTATGGCATTTCGAAGTCTCTTTGGATCAAAAGGTGCTCAGAACGCCTTGGGCAAGCCGGCTTGGCGCAGGATAGCGTTAGCAGTATGGCGACTTGGAATACCCACCGGCAGCGCAAAATTTCGTTTGGTGATCGGGCTGTGCCAGATCTCGTGGCTGCCGCGGCCTTGACGCACGAAGGTGCACCCGGCGGCGCGCAGCAAGTCCCGCAGCGCGCGGTCGAACTGAGGCGCCATTCAGCACATGGCCGGCTCGGCTTCGCGCAATGCGGTGATCTGCAAGAACAGTGAAGCGGGGTCGACCTCCGGATGATTGTCCGGCAAGAGGTCGAGCGCCATCGCGGATATCTTCGCCAACAGTTCATCGAGCGTCGGCGCGTCGGCTGCAGCCGGGATTTCGTCACAGTGCCCGCTCCAGACCGACGCCTCCTGATCCCAGGCGGCGGAAATGATGAAAATCACCGGCTTGGACATGTCTGCTCCGTACTTGCCGCACCCACGGACGCCGCAGCACGCAGATGATCCATTATCACATCCCGGCCGTTGGACGGAACCTCGGTGAACGCAGCTTGAGACCTGCGCCTGCGAGCCTGCCGGCGGTGGCACTTCGCTACACGAGCCACGCAACGTTATGGCAGAGCTTATCGAAGTTTGCAGCTCTAACCAGGGCTGGGCGGCGTCTCGACGATTAGAACCCCACGACCGTTCCGTGCAGATCATAGCAGTCCGCGCGCTCGATCTTGACCGTGGCGATCTCGCCGACCCGTAGCGGCCGGCGGCTTGAAACGAACACCGCGCCGTCGATCTGCGGCGCATCCCCGCGACTGCGGCCTTTTGCGGCAAAGGTGCCGGAAGCGGTTCGCGCCGCGCCGCCTGGACCCGCACCCGCACCCACCTCGTCGATGATGACCTGCTGGCGCGTTCCGACTTTGCGGCGTAGCCGCCTAGTCGAGATCGCCTGCTGGCAGCGCATCAGGCGATGCCAGCGCTCCTCCTTCATCGCATCGGGGACGGGCGGAGCGAGCTCGTTTGCGCGCGCTCCCTGGACCGGCTCGTAACGAAAGCAGCCGACCCGATCGAGCTCAGCCGCCTCGAGCCAGTCGAGGAGGATGCGGAAATCCTCTTCCGTCTCGCCAGGAAACCCGACGATGAACGTGGAGCGAATCGTCAGCTCGGGGCAAATCTCGCGCCACCGCGCGATGCGTTGCAGAGCTTTTTCCCGCCCCGCGGGTCGCTTCATGCGCTTGAGCACGGGCTCGGCCGCATGCTGAAACGGGATGTCGAGATAGGGCAGGAGCTTGCCTTCCGCCATCAACGGGATGACTTCGTCCACGTGCGGGTAGGGGTACACGTAATGCAGCCGGATCCAGACGCCGAGCTCGGCAAGCGCGCTCGTCAGGTCGAAAAACCGCGCGCGCACCGTTCCGCCCTTCCACTCGCTCGCCGCATATCTGATGTCGGTACCGTAAGCGGAAGTATCCTGCGAGATGACCAGAATCTCCTTGACGCCGGCCGCAGTCAGGCGCTCGGCTTCCCGCAGCACGTCGGCTGCGGATCGTGAGACCAGATCGCCGCGCAGCTTGGGGATGATGCAAAAGGTGCAACGGTTGTTGCAGCCCTCGGAAATCTTCAGATACGCGTAGTGGCGCGGCGTAAGCTTGATACCCTCAGGCGGGAGAAGGTCGACGAAGGGGTGGTGACGCGGCGCAACCGCGCGATGGACGGCCTCCATCACGCTCTCGTACTGTTGCGGGCCGGTGACCGCGAGCACGCGGGGAAACGCGTGCGTGATCTTTTCCGGCTCTGCCCCCAAGCAGCCGGTCACGATCACCTTCCCGTTCTCATCGAGGGCCTTGCCAATGGCGGCAAGCGACTCCGCTTGGGCGCTGTCGAGAAAGCCGCAGGTGTTGACCACGACGAGATCGGCGCCCCGATGATCGCGGGCAAGCTCATAGCCTTCGGCGCGCAGCCGCGTAATGATACGCTCGCTGTCGACCAGCGCCTTGGGGCATCCGAGCGAGACGAAGCTCACCTTGGGGGGAGCGCCGTCATCCGCGGTGATATCGTGGTCACCCATCAATCGCGCCCTGCATCTAACAAATACCTACAAGCGTCATGGTTCCGCGCGCGAGCGACTTCTAGCGGGCAAAGTACTGCTTAGTCAAAGCATAGCCGCCCTGCGAAGGGCCTCAAACAGCTCCAGGCGAACAGGGTAGCAGCCAAAGGAGCATCGTGTTATATTTTTCTTATGACCCAAGCAGCGAAGGATATTCTGCGCAGAGTTGAGACATGGCCGCAGGAGGACCAAGAGGAACTCTTGGAAATGGTACGCGCGATTGAAGCGCGTCGCACTGGCCTATATGTCTTGAGCGATGATGAGCGGGTGGCGATCGAGGCCGCGCGGCGCAGCAAGGTTGCTTCCGATGAGCAGGTACGGGCGTTTTGGGAGCGGTTCGGTATCGCATGAGAGTGCGGTACCGAGAGCTGGCCCTGGCCGACCTCGAACAGATTTTTCAGTATCTCGATGAGCGCAACCCAGCGGGCGCGCGCAATGTTATCGAGGCCATTCGTGGTGGGATCAGCAATGCCGCAACTCAGCCATTGAGCGGCCGAAAAACTTCCGATCCAGCTATCCGTGTCAAGCTGTCGGTCGCACCTCGATCGCTGCGCTTCCGAGGTTCGAATGATATCGACGCATCAGTCAACCTCGTCCTGAAAGGTTGACCGATAAAGCAAACCGTAAAAAAGCGGGTGATTTCGGCCCTGTCACATGATTCCTTCGTTGGTTACGAATCAGGGAAGGAGCACGCGATGGCTTGGACCAAAACCACCCGCAAACAGTA
>DATBYX010000324.1:0-5387 GCA_036513475.1 Xanthobacteraceae bacterium
GCCTTGCTCGGAAACGACCGTGAGCTTGACCTCGCCTTGCTGGATGTAAAAAACTGCGTCCGCAACCTCTCCCTGTGAGAAAACAATTTGATCCTTCCGGTATTTGGATATTGTTTTTCCCTCGCCCACCTTGGCGAGAAATTTTTTTGGATCAAACGAGGCTTTAACTCTCTTCCTCACAAGGGCCCCCTTTTTCTTTTTCACAAGGGCCGCCCTTTCCCCCGACGAAGGCAGGGCGAGGCGGGAGGACTGTAGCAAATTCCAACGCCAAAATGAATGCCTCATTCGCTCGCTCCCGCCATAAAGCCGCAGCGGCACACTCTCCATAAGCGGTGCAATCTGCGCGCAATTTTCATTTTCTTCCCAAAGAGCGGTTATGAAGCCGTAGAGTATCCGCTCAGTGGCGGTTATCTTATTTGAGCTCGGCTGACTTCGGTGCAAGCAACAGCGTGAAACACGCGTCCACAAGCGCGGAGCTCGGATACGATTCACCCGGGAGGGTCACGATCTCTTTGGGGAATTCGTCCCGGCGCTTCCACGAGTCGACCTTTGAAAGCGCGACTGCCTTGGCATCGGCGTCGGGCAATGCGCGGAATTTGTCAGCGCACACGGGTGCCAGCGCCGAGACGACCGCCAGGTCTGAGCGTTCTTTTGCCATCTTGTCAGCAGTACTGCCGAGCGACCAGCCACCCCAGTAAAAGCCGACGAACATTGTTGCGACGGCACCGGCGGCTGCACCTTGCAGCAGACGGGTCAGCGATTCTCCTTGCAGGATTGATGGTAATTGCATGGTATTTCCTTTCGCTCGCCGTGTTTCGGAGCGAGGTCACGGACACCCGGATGGGTTCCGGTTCAGCGAGTTGAATTGAAGACCGAACGTCTTGCGATGGCGTATCGATTAGATATTGAATTACGCCTTTCTGCGTCCGGAGTCTGAGCAAAATTGCTCACTCGTGACGCGTGGTTACATTCGCGTGCGCCGCAATATGGCTCATTCCGACACGGACGCACTCCTACGATCCTGGTGCAATGATGCAATCGAGGTCCGCACAGGAGCTTTTGGCGAAGCCAACGTAATTTTGCCATGCAACTCATGTAACCCCATATACAAGTCGATCGAGTCCATGGCAAAGCGGCCTGTTTTTCCCGGGTGCCAGCGGCCGCCTGGTTGTATTTAAGTGAGGAGTGGCGTGACGAACGCGGAGTTTTATCGCGAGCTTGCTGAGGACTGTCTTTTTGCGGCGCGCCAAAGTTCCGTTAAAGACGTAAGAGACGCATGCCTGAAGGACGCAGCGCATTTCCATGCCCTCGCCAAACGGATCGAGCGTGGGAGCAAAACTGACAAAAGCGAGCAAAGCGGGCATTGACTTCGATGCGGAGGTGACCTCCGCTACCGCATGCCCCCTCCAAACCGTTGATTTTATTACGCCGATCCTGACGGGGTGATTGCAGTCCACCTCATTGCCACCATTAAATTCGACTCAGGCGACCGCTTCTTCCCTCGTCTTTCATTCGGATGATCGTGTTGAGGCTTTCGGGGCACCCTGGTACCGCTGATTTGTCTTTCGAATGCGCGCGCCAGTGAGCAATTGTATACAGACGCGACTCGACCATCGGACCTATCCCGATCATTGGCGACGTTTTGCCCTACGGGAAGGAATTCATCATGTCCATGCAGCATCATATGCCGGACCAGGCATTCCTCGCTGGCTCCTTGTTTTGTCCAGAGTGTTCGCAGAAAATGAGTATCATCATGGCGGCACCAGCCAGCCCTGGGAGGGAAACGCGCACCTACGAGTGCGCCTACGGCCACAGGGAATCCATCACCCTGGATCTTCCTGGGCGAGCGCCGCGCGCAATTTTACTTGCGGCCTGAGCTCACGCTCCGGGTTGAAGCCCATCGGTGGGTTGCGGGTGTCTCCCTGCATAACCCAGGAAGTACATGATTGGTGCTGTCTTGTTTATCGCTGTTTCATGCCTACCTTACCACACAGTGTCGCGCGTTCTCCCCCCAATCGCGTTGGCATGAAAGAAGCCCCGGTATGTATGGTCGCCTGGGCATTCTTGCCTTATTGGCGGGATAAGCTTGGAGCGACCAAGCCCCCATCGTGATTGAAGCGTTTGTATGCTATCTGCGCACATCACAAGCTTTTTGAACCTCATCAGGGCTCAGCTCGAGGAGACCTCTCGCGGGGTATTTAGCATGCATCACTTCCACAACGTGCAGTGTGGAATTGAGAATATTATGTGCCTTCTCGAATATAACAATGATGTTGTGGAGAAAGCGGATCAACTTTCACGCAGAGCCTCCAGCTACATCACACGCCATGATCTGATCTCATCGAAGATGAATGATGGGCACATCAGCGAGGATGCTGATCGCCTGCGCGCTGCCCATGAGGCGCTTGCCGGTTTCTGCTTTGCGGTAGAGCACAGTAAGCCGAATTCCAGGGTCGGCACACTCGGGCTGGCGTGAAATCACTTCGGACTGTGATGGCAAGGTCAGCGGTGCAATTAGCCGGCAGATCGCGGCAGCCGTGAGAGCGGACGGCGCCTTCGCACACGAGATGGTTGCTCCGTGAAAATACGTCGGCAATCGGTAATGTCTGGACTCTTGTGGCTTGCCGCCAAACGCTCGAAATGTACCAGCTGAATCACCGACAATCTGTACGTTAAAAAAGGAGGAAACATTGGCTGATAATACGAGGGAGCGCGCTCGGGCCGAAGCGCAGTTCAAGAAGACGCAGAAACAAACGGAGGGCGGAGCGGCGATGCCAGCTTACGTTGCCGAGGCTGACGCGGTTCGCGCAAAGACCGCGCGGCTGAGAGGGCTCAGATTGGCCAAAGAGGTGGCCGATAAAGCCCGGTCTTCCGGACCTTCGTCGTTTTGATTGGTGACGGAATCAGTTCATTCGCGCGGCCAAGTTGCCGTGCGCCGCGACGAAGCCATTATGCCGCATGCCCGCTGTGCATCCAAACCAGCCGGAGCGTCCTGTGCAGTGATGCGCTGCCCGCGATCAGCGTAGCTTGGCTGCCGATACGGCCGCATCGAACTTCAAGCCGTCGCCCGCGAGCTGCTCGGTAAACACTTCCGGTGCAAGCACCTGCGGCTCAACACCGAGCCTGCTCATGGTCGAGGCGGTGTCCGGGTCCTTTACGGCCGCGGCCAATGACCGCGCAAGCTTCTCGATGATCTCGCTCGGAGTGCGCGCGGGCGCCATGAACCCGTTCCAGCTCGGGAGCACAGTGTTGGGATAGAATTCTCCTATGGTCGGCACGTCCGGCAGTTGCGCCATACGCTGCTCGGAAGCAACTCCCAACAGGGTGACCTCCTTCGTTCCAAGATAGGGCACGATGTTGCCGAATGGCGAGAAGTACATGTCGATCTGCCCGCCGAGCAGTGCCGCGAGCGCCTGATCGCCGCCCCTGAAGGGCACGTGTGTCGCTTCGAATCCGGCATTTGAAATGAATAATGCGCTGAGCAGATGGGTAACGGAGCCCGCGCCCGGCGATCCATAAGTCGGGCTTGCGGTCTTCGCATAGCTCACGAATTCGGGAATGGTCTTCGTCGGGATGGAGGGGCGGATGACCAGAACGAACGTGTTGGCCCCAATCGGCGTGATTGGTGCGAAGTCTGCAATGGCATTGAACCTGGCCCCTTGCAGCTTCGGTGCAGCCAGCATCTGCGACGCTGCTGCGAACAGCAGCGTGTAACCATCCGGCGCGGACCGAGCGACAGCTGTCGCGGCGAGTATACCCGCTGCTCCCGGCTTGTTCTCGACAATGACCGGTTGGCCAAGGCTCGTTGAAAGCGACTTGCTGAAGAGCCGCGCCAGGATGTCGGTCACGCCTCCGACATCGAACCCGACAACGAGGGTGATCGTTCGCGTGGGCCACGCCGGCGCCTGGGCGAGAACGGAGTGTTTCCCGGCAAGTAACAGGGCAAGGAGCCCAATAACACGGCAGAGCAGCCGGGCGAAGCCGAAAAAATTCATCCGAGCATTGCATTTCGGGGCCAGCATGCAGGGCTATCCCATTTGACTCCGACAACCGTGCGCCACTGCGTTATGCCACAACATCCGTGCCTGTCATTCCGGCCGAGCAAGCCCGGTTGAGCCGGGCTCGCTTGGCCGGGACGACACCCCAAATTCGATAGCCCTGGGGGTTGCATGGGAACCTCCTAGGATTTTGCAGATGTTGCTTGCGGCTGCCCCGGATAAGAGCGTGGATAATTTGATGGCTGACCGCCTCGCGGTGCGCCGTCAATGTCCTCCGATAAGCGGATAGCAATAGGGACAGGCATTTTCGGCAGTGCGTTCCAGCGGATCCCAATCCGGCAGTGAAGCCCACACCCGCTCGCCCGAAGCCTGCGCTTCCTTGAGAAGGGCGCTCATATCTATGCCGGGAATTTCTCGGTTTTCCATCACGGTCTTGCCGTCGATGATCACCGTCTCGACGTCGTCGCCGACGCCGCACTCGATCAGGCTCTTGATCGGATCACGCACGGGACCATAGCGGAATGTGCCGCGGCCGGAGAGGTCGATGATGATGATGTCCGCGAGCGCGCCCGGCGCAAGTTTGCCGAGATCGTCCCGTCCCAGCGATCGCGCACCACCGAGAGTGGCCGCCGTGAACACTTCGCCTGCCGTGGCCGCAAAATACGATCCGCTCGCGATCTTGCCCATGTAGGACGCGGTACGCATGTTCATGATCATATCGCGCGGATAGGTGTCAGACCCGAGTGAGATGTTCACCCCGGCATCGACATAGTTTTTCCAGCTGTCGAGCGCTCGTCCCCGCCGCGCGATGTTGATCGCACAGTGAGAAATCGAGGTACCGGCTTGCCCGAGCAATTTAAGGTCGTTCTTCACGGCATAGTTCATGTTTGGATTGTCCGATATGAAATTACAGTGTCCGATTGCGAGCGTCGGCCGCAGCATGCCGATCGAGTCCAGAAGCTCGATAGGAGTCATCGTGTACTGTGCAACGATTTCATGAAACTCGATGATGCTGAAGGCGGCGTGCGTCGCTATCGGCAGACCGGTCTCGTCCGCAAGGGCTACGGTCTTCTTCAGCAGGTCGATGGTCGTGGTCCACACGCGTCGCGGAACAAGGATACCGCGAATGCGCCCGCTGATGCTGCCGTCGTGCTGCTTGATCCATTCCGTGGCGACCTTGAAGCCGGTGATCCCGCGCTGCTCGTCATGAATGCGTTCAAGACGTCCCTGCTCGTCCCCAACCCAATGACCGGAATCATAACCGGGAGAAAGATAGGCGCGCGCGCCGAAGCGTTTCACCTGCTCAAGCAGGGCGTCCTGGACCATGACCTGCGCGCCGAGCTCGGCGAAGGTGGTGACACCGCCGCGGATCAGCTCGACGACCGTGTA
>DATBYX010000325.1:0-2312 GCA_036513475.1 Xanthobacteraceae bacterium
CTTCGGTTCGGCAACTTTCTGACCAACGTCTCCTTCAAGGTGGGCGGCGACGCCAACAGCGTGAACAACGCCAACGCGGCCGCAAAAAAAGACGTGGTCGGAGGATTGCAGTTCAACTTCGCCCTTCCGTTCGGCGCGACCTTCGCTGTATCTCCTCTCTACTATTCGGAGAAGAACCACGGCACCTTTATTACCTCCAATACCAGCAAAGTGGACTACTTCAGCACGTATCGCGTCGAGGCCAGCCTGGGCGTGCCGATTGGTCCAAAAGGCACTCCGCTCTCGTTCAGGAGCCTCTTCGCTGTGCAGGGACCGAAGGGGCAATGCCCCGCGGGCGAGTGCGCGGCAAATGCTGTTTCGACCAAGACGGAAACCTACACCCAGCAAACGCTCAACCTGGATATCGGACAGTGGGCGTACAACAAGCCGGGCGTGGTCTCGGTATGGGTTGCCTACGTGTACTGGCACAACAAGTTCGGCATCGACCACAACCTCGACCCGACCGGCGGCTCGATCGAGAGCACCGGGCTCGTCGGTAGTACCGTCGCCTTTTGAAATTTCGTCGCCACGCGCATGACCGCGTGAGCGTCTGGGACTACGGGCTGCCGATGGATTGTTCGATCGGCAGGCCGTCTGCTTTTTGCGTTTTCAACGCGATCGCGCCCTTGGGAGCGATCGATAATTGGGCAGTCCGCCTAATTCCCTGGCGCGCACATGGACCGATGTCCGCCGCAAAGTTGAGCCGCCTGAAGCGAATTGCGTTGTTGAGCCAAGCGGGTTCCGCGCGATCCGGCCGACGCTACCACAAGTCGATTTGGCACGGCGCTTGCGTCAATAGAGCCGCCGATTGAACGCGGTAATTGACAGGAGCGTGCGATGACGGCGTCCGCAACGAAAAGGCCGACTTTATGGACGCCTGGCGATTGGAACGCGTTCTTCGGTTTCGGCACCAACATCCTGGTCAACATGCTGGTGCTGACCGGGCTCCTGCGCTTCGTGCTCAAGATGCCGGATTCGCTCGTCTTCGGCCGCATCCTGCCCGCGCTCGGCCTGATGATGTGCCTCTCGACCATGTACTATGCATGGCTCTCCTACAGGCTCGCAATGAAGACCGGCCGCGACGACGTCTGCGCGCTGCCGTCCGGCGTGAGCGTGCCGCACATGTTCATCGTCACCTTCGTGATCATGCTGCCGATCACGCTTAAGACCAACGACCCGATCAAGGGGTGGGAAGCAGGCCTCGTCTGGGTGTTCTTCCAGAGCTTCATTCTGATGATCGGTGGCTTCATCGCGCCGATTGTCCGCCGCATCACGCCACGGGCTGCGCTCCTCGGCACGCTCGCCGGCGTCTCCGTCACCTTCATCTCCATGCGGCCGGCGCTTGAGATGTACATGACGCCCATCATCGGACTCACATGCTTCGCCATCATCATGGTAAGTTGGTTCGGCGGCTTCAAATACCCGAAAGGCATTCCGGCCGGGCTCGTCGCCATTGCAGTCGGCATGCTCATCGCCTGGGGCTCCAACCTGTTCGGCCTGAGCTACGGTGGCTTGAGCCTCGAAAAGCTAGAAGGCGCATTTTCGAATTTCGGCTTCTCGGTGCCGATCCCCGCTGTCGACCATGTGTTCTCCGGCTTCCAGTTTCTCGGCGTAATTCTTGTGACCGCGATCCCATTCGGCATCTACGACCTCGTCGAGGCCATGGACAACGTCGAGAGCGCGGAAGCGGCGGGGGATGCTTATCCAACCACCCGCGTGCTCACTGCTGACGGCGTTGTGAGCTTGATCGGCTGTCTGATGGGCAACCCGTTCATCAACGCCGTCTATATCGGACATCCCGGCTGGAAGGCGATGGGAGGCCGCATCGGCTACTCGGCCGCCACCGGGATCATGGTGATCGCGCTTTCCTGGTTCGGCATCATCTCGGTGCTGCTCGCGCTCGTACCAGTGGTCGCGATCTCGCCCATCCTGCTCTACATCGGCATGCTGATCGGCGCGCAGGCATTCCAGACCACGCCTGCGAAGCATGCGCCCGCAATCGTGCTGGCGCTAACCCCGCATCTTGCCGCGTGGTGCAAGACACTGATGGACGGAGCGCTCGGTGCTGCCGGGACGAGCGCAGCGGCCATCGGCATGGACAAGCTCGGGCAGGTGGGTGTGCTCTATCATGGGCTCGAAGTGCTGGGCGGTGGTTCCATCCTCACCGGGCTCGTTCTGGGCGCGGTTGGCGTGTTCGTCATCGAGAGGAAGTTCGCGGAGGCTTCAGCCTTTGCTCTGGCCGGTGCCCTGCTCACATTCTTCGGCTTCATGCA
>DATBYX010000326.1:0-3402 GCA_036513475.1 Xanthobacteraceae bacterium
CGCGCTCCCTTTGTACGGCACATGCTGAAACTTGGTTCCGGTACTGAGCCCCATCCACTCGATCACGACCTGATTGACGCTGCCCTGGCCGGGAGAGCCGACGGCTATCTGTCCTGGTTTCGATTTGGCTGCGGCAACCACGTCCCGCACCGATTTGAACGGAGACCCGCCATTTGCCGCGAGCACAATGGTTGCATCGCTGACGAGGGAGATCGGTGCAAAGTCGCTCTGCACATTGTACGGCACGTCCTTGAACAGCACCGGCGTGATCGCCACTTCGCCGATGGTTGCCATTACCAGTGTGTAGCCGTCGGGCGGCGCCTTGGCCGCTGCGGTCATGGCGATGTAACCGCGCCCTCCCGGGCGGTTCTCCACCACCACCTATTGGCCCCATGCCTCGGTCAACTTGGCCCCGATGAGCCGGGCGGCGATGTCGGCCGGACCGCCTGGGGCATATGGGACCAGCATGTGAATGGGTTTGCTCGGATACGTCTGCGCCGCCGCGGGCTGCCGGAGAAAGCAGACCATCAACGCAAGCAGTGCCACGATCACACGCAAACCGACCCTCCCGCCTGGTACGGACCTAATGGCAATCTAACCCGGATGAGCGAAGCGATGTCCGTTGGCCGTGCCTTCCCGAGTCCGCATGTCTCTCAACCGATTAGGCTATGGGCTATATCATAGAACCACATTCAAGGGAGCGACATGCAAGAGGCGTTCCAGTTCATTGAAATTGAGTGCTGTATATGTTGCTATAGCTGTCGGCCCTGGATTCAAAACGGTATTTCACGGCCGCTCCAAATGGTGCGTCGAGCTTCAGCAGCTAGAGAATGACCATTCAGCCCTGGCGAGCGTCATGCATCCAGACCACGAGCGAACTCGCGGTCAAGGCTGCTGACCATGGCGGCGCATGGGCGATCATCAATAAGAACATCGCGCATGCGCGCGCTCTCATCGATGCGGCGATGCAAAGCGCCGAGCCTCCGCAGCTCGTCGTTCTGCCGGAATTCGCGCTGCAGGGGCCTCCCCATGGCATCCGCGCACCGGATTGGATCGAGAAGGCCTGCTGTCCGATTCCCGGGGCGATCACCGAGCCATTTCAGGATCTCGCCCGGCGCCGCCACATTTACATTGGGGCGCACCAGTTCGAGAGTGATCCCGAATGGCCGGGCCGATATTTCAACACGAGCTTTCTGATCGATTCGACGGGCGTGGTCATTCTGCGCTACCGCCGGGTCAATACGGCGGCGTTTCCTTCGCCGCACGATTTCATGGATGCCTATCTCGCGCGCTACAGCATGTGCGAGATTTTTCCGGTCGTGAGCACCCCAATCGGCCGTCTTGCCATGATCCCTTGCGGAGAGATCAACGTGCCCGAGGTCGCCCGCGTACTCATGATGCAGGGCGCGGAGGTGATCCTGCACCCCACCAACTCGCCGAAGCGGCCGGCGCAGGAGGCGGCCAAGGTCGTGCGCGCCGCCGAGAACATGGTGTTCGTCATCAGCGCGAACGTCGCCGGGGGGATCGGGTTTTCGCTCGATGGATCGGTGCTCGGCGGGCGCTCGCACATCATTGACCATCTCGGCCGCACCTTGGCGTATGAGGAAAGCGCTAACGAGACGACCGCTGTCTCCGCCCTGATCGATATCGAGGCGCTGCGCGCCGCGCGCAAGCAGGATACCGGCACGGCGAACCCGCTGCTGCGGGCGCGCTGGGAGATGTATCGGCCCTTCTTCGGCGCCGCATCGTTCTATCCGCCGAACAGCTTCCTCGACACGCCCATGTGCGATGCCGAATCGGCAAAGCCCGCCATTGCCACGTCGCTGCGCAATATGGCGAACGCCGGCGTCATCGTCGAGGGTTGAGACAGAAGGAGAAGCGAGATGATTACCCCAGCCCAGAACGAGATGCTCACGCGGGTCGGGCGTGCGACGCCGATGGGAAAGTTCATGCGGCAATTCTGGATTCCGGCGTGCCTTTCCTCCGAGCTCGTCGCCGACGGTCCGCAGATGCGTCTGATGCTGCTCGGCGAGAAGCTGATTGCATTCCGCGACACCGGCGGCCGTGTTGGCCTCATGGATCATCGCTGCCCGCATCGCCTCGCGTCGCTGTTTCTGGGTCGCAACGAGCACCACGGCATTCGCTGCGCCTATCACGGCTGGAAGTTCGACGTTGACGGCAATTGCCTCGATCAGCCCAATCTCCCGGACAAGACCAGATATCCCGCCGGGATCAAGGCGACCGCCTACAAGACGGCAGAGAGCGGCGGGCTCGTCTTCGTCTACATGGGCGAGCGTGCGTCGGCTCCGGGTTTGCCGCAGATCGAACCGATCATGGCAGAGCCCGACGACAGGAACATCGCCTTGACGCAGCGCGACTGCAACTGGCTGCAGGCGCTCGAGGGCGACATCGACACTTCACATCTGGCCTTTCTGCATGGCGGGCACATCGACGCTTCGCGAATGGACCCAAACGATGCGGCGACCTATACAGTGATGAACAAGTCTCCCCACATCAACATCAGCGAGATGTCCTATGGTACCATGTACTCCGCCTCGCGCGAGGCCATGGCAGGGCAGGAGCATCATCGCTTTGCCAGCTTCATTTTCCCGTTCTGGGTGACCTATCCCAGCGATCGGCTTGAACGAAACCTTTCGGCCAATGCCTGGGTACCGATCGACGATGAGCACACCATGATCTTCAACATCGATCTGCAGCGCGCGAACGGCAGGTTCAAGTCGCTGCGTTATGCCGACGGAAGCATCATCCCGGGCCTCGCGCGCCCGCTGGAATATCTGCCACGAACCACTGATTGGATGGGCCGCTGGCGTCCCGTGAAAAACAGGTCGAACGACCACGGGCTTGATCGCGAGATGCAGCGCAGGGGCGAAAGCTATACCGGTATTGTCGGCATTCCGCTTCAGGACCAGGCGATTCAGGAGACCATGGATACGATCATCGATCGCACCCAGGAGCACCTCGCTTCGAGCGATCGCATGGTGATGCTCACCCGGCGCGTGCTGCTCAACGCAGTCAAGGATTACGAGGATACGGGCAAGCTTCCCGCTGTGCTCGACGATCCTTCGCTCTGCCGTAAGGCGCGCGGCGGCGACGTTATTTCTCCCGCCGGGACGGACTGGCTTGAGGCCTACGAGGACGCAATGACGGCGGCACACGGCCCTGCGCGCAATATCGCGGCGGAGTAAGTATCATGCGCAAAGCGCGGCTTCGATCATCCCACGATAGGCTACTGCCCCCGCCATGAGATCGGATACGGCGATGCGCTCGTCGTCCGAATGCCATTGCTCGACGGCGCCGGGTCCCCACATCGCCGATTCCGCACCCTTGTGACAGAAGAAACCGGCATCGAGCGCGCCGTGGCTGCCGAAGGTTGCAGGCGGA
>DATBYX010000327.1:0-7406 GCA_036513475.1 Xanthobacteraceae bacterium
CTCTTGCCCGACGCCGCTGTCGTGGTCGTGGAGAAAGGTTCCGAAGTGGGGGCCCACATCCTTTCCGGTGCGGTCATTGATCCGATCGGTATCGACCAGCTGATTCCGGATTGGCGCAATGACGATGCGCCGATCAAAACCAAGGTGAGCGATGACCGTTTCTATTGGCTTTCGGCGAGCCGCGCGGTGCGTCTGCCCGGCTTCATGATGCCGCCGCTCATGAGCAACCGCGGCAACTACGTGGTGTCCCTCGGCAGCGTATGTCGTTGGCTCGCGACCCGGGCGGAAGCGCTCGGCGTCGAAATCTATCCCGGCTTTGCCGCCGCCGAGGTGCTTCTTGATGCCAACGGAGCGGTTGCAGGCATTGCCACGGGCGATATGGGGGTCGCGCGCGACGGCCGTCCCAAGGAGAGCTTCACGCGCGGCATGGAATTGCGCGCCAAGTACACTCTTCTCGCCGAAGGCGCGCGCGGCAATCTCAGCAAGACAGTCATGCAGCGATTCGGCTTGGATGAGGGCCGCCAGCCGCAAAAATTTGGGCTTGGGCTCAAGGAGCTGTGGCAGATCGCCCCCGCGCAGCATCACCCGGGCCTGGTCCAGCACACGTTCGGCTGGCCTTTGGACGATGCAACCGGCGGAGGCTCGTTCCTCTATCATTACGATGACGCCCTCGTTTCTGTCGGGTTCGTGGTCCATCTCAACTACGCCAATCCGTACCTTTCGCCCTTCGAGGAATTCCAGCGGTTCAAGACTCACCCGCTGGTGCGCAGCACTTTGGAAGGGGGCAAGCGTCTCGGCTACGGCGCCCGCGCTCTCACCGAGGGAGGCTGGCAATCCGTCCCCAAGCTGGCCTTCCCCGGAGGGGTGCTCCTGGGCTGTGCGGCCGGGTTTATGAATGTCCCCCGCATCAAGGGCAGCCATAACGCCATTCTGTCGGGCTTGCTGGCGGCTGAGCACACGGCGCAAGCCCTCAAAGCAGGGCGCGCGAACGATGAGCTGACCGGCTATGACGCCGCTTGGCGCTCATCCGCCATCGGGCGCGATCTGTGGAAGGTGCGCAATGCCAAGCCCCTATGGTCTCGGCTGGGAACTTTGCGTGGGGTAGCGCTCGCGGGCATGGATATGTGGACCAACAGCGCCGGGTTCTCCCTGTTCGGGACGCTCGCGCACGGCAAGCCGGATTTTGCGACGTTAAAACCGGCAGCCGCGTGTGCGCCCATCGTCTATCCCAAGCCGGATGGCAAGCTCACCTTCGACCGTCTCTCCTCGGTGTTCGTGTCCAACACCAATCACGAGGAGGATCAGCCGGTGCATCTTAAGGTCGCGGATCCCGTCCTGCAGAGGACCTCCGAGCATGACCGGTACGCAGGGCCTTCGGCACGGTATTGCCCGGCGGGCGTGTACGAGTGGCTCGAGGAGGGTGGGCAGTCCCGCTACGTGATCAACGCGCAGAACTGCGTCCATTGCAAAACATGCGACATCAAGGATCCGAATCAGAACATCACCTGGGTTCCGCCGGAGGGGGGTGGCGGCCCAAACTATCCGAACATGTGAATTGGAGCGTCACGATACTGCCGTTATCCCAGCCTTGAAAGGCAATGGACATATCCATTCAGGGCCGTTATTGCGGAGCCTGGGCCGACGGGGCCATACCGGCCATACCCATGAATGCGGCCGCGCTAAGGGCGTTCGTCCGCAACGGAGTCGACAAACCGTGATCCTGCAGCATTTGAGGCGTGCGGCTGTTGCCGCGGCTGCCCTCGCCCTTACCTGGGCGGGAGCCCTGAGCGCGCAGGCCGAGGCACCAGCAAATCTCGCTCATACCTCCACGTCCGGCAACTATCTCGCTGCCCGACACGCAGGCGGTGAGCGCGATGCCGCTGCTGCTGCTGCATACTATCGGGCCGCGCTCCGCGGAGATCCCCACAACAACGAGCTCCTCGGGCGTACTTTCCTGTCAGTGCTCGCAAACGGGGAGCTGGACGATGGCGTGAAGCTGGCGGAGCGCGTTCTGCAGGTCGACAAGAATGACAAGGTGGCCCGACTCGTGCTCGGTGTGCGTGCGATCAAGCAGAAGCAGTATCCGGCAGCACGAAGGGAACTTGCACAATCAATTCGCGGCCCGGTCACCGATCTTGTGGCAGCCCTGCTCTCCGCATGGAGCTTGGCTAGTCCGTCCGAAGCCAAGCTTGCGACCGATACTATCGACAAGCTCGCGAGCGCCGACGGGTATGCCACGTTCAAGGATTTGCACGCGGGGTTGATCCTTGATCTGGTCGGTCAGAAGAAGGAGGCCGCCAAGCGCTATGAGCGTGCGTATAAGAACGATCCTGCGGCGCTGCGTGTGGTCCAGAGCTACGGCAGCTTCCTCTCCCGCCAGGGCAGCACCGAGGAGGCGCTAAACGTATTTGCCAAGTTTGACGAGGCGTTGCCCCGTCATCCTCTGATCGTCGAGGCGGTGAGCGAGATCAAGGCGGGAAAGAAGCTTCCCCTGCTGGTCGACAGTCCACAGGCTGGCGCCGCCGAGGCGCTCTATGGTCTCGGTGCTGCGCTCGGGCGACGTGGTGGCGAGGATCTTGGTCTCATTTACCTGCAGCTGGCACTCTACCTCGCGCCATCGCATCCGCTCGCGCTTTTGTCGTTGGCTGATCTCTATGAGGCGATGAAGAAGCCTGAGCTCGCCAACAAAATCTATGAACGGGTGCTGCCGAGCTCGCCGTTGCAGCGCAATGCGCAGATCCAGCTGGCGATGAACCTCGACACGCTCGATCATACGGATGAGGCCAAGGCTCATTTGGAAAAGCTGATCGCCGCCAATCCGGGCGACGTCGAGGCGATCATGGCGCTTGGAAATGTGCTGCGCGGACGCAAGCAGTTTGCCGAATGCGCCGATATCTACTCGAAGGCCGTTTCCACGATCACAAAAGAGGAAAAACCGAATTGGGTCCTCTATTATTTCCGTGGCATCTGTTATGAGCGCTCCAAGCAGTGGTCAAAGGCGGAAGCCGATCTGAGGAAGTCGCTGGAGCTCTACCCCGAGCAACCCTTGGTGCTGAATTATCTCGGCTATTCCTGGATCGACCAGGGAGTAAACCTCGACGATGGGATGAGCATGATCAAGCGCGCTGTCGAGCAGCGCGCCGACGACGGCTATATCGTGGATTCGCTCGGGTGGGCCTATTACCGCCTCGGCAATGTCGATGAAGCGGTCAAGCAGCTGGAGCGCGCTGTCGAGCTCAAGCCGGAAGACCCCACCATCAATGATCATCTCGGCGATGCCTACTGGCGGGCGGGTCGGGTTCTGGAGGCCCGGTTCCAATGGTCGCATGCGCGCGACCTCAAGCCCGAGCCGGAGGATTTGTCGAAGATCGAGACCAAGCTGAAAGTCGGTCTTTCCGAGGACACATCCTCGGGCCCGGACGCCGAGCACAGGAAAGTGGAGAAGGTCGGCCCCGGCGGCGGGTGATTGTGGCCGGTGCGCGGGTCGAACGGGCGCCGGCCAAGATCAACCTGACGCTCCGCGTCATCGCGCGGCGCCCTGACGGCTATCACGACATCGAAAGCCTGGTCGCTTTCGCCGGCGTCGCGGATCGACTGAGCTTTACGCCTGATCGCATGCTCGCGCTTGCGGTGGGCGGGCCAATGGCGGCCCGGTGCGGCGAGCTTGCGGACAATCTCGTGCTCAAGGCCGCTCACGCGCTCTCCCAGCGTGTGGCGGGCCTCAAGGTCGGCCGTTTCCTGCTTTCGAAACGGCTTCCGGTGGCGGCTGGATTGGGCGGCGGCTCGAGCGACGCGGCGGCCGCATTGCGGCTGCTCGCGCGCGCCAATCACCTTTCACTCGAAGATCCGCGTCTGATCGGGGCGGCGCAGGCGACCGGAGCCGATGTCCCGGTGTGCCTCGACCCGCAAACTCGCGTGATGCGCGGCATTGGGGACGTCCTCTCAGATCGTATTAAGCTGGCGCCGCTCCCTGCGATCCTGGTGAATCCAGGGGTGATGGTTGCAACCGGGGAGGTATTCAGGGCGCTCGAGGTAAACAGGCCCGTAGCCAAAGTCGCCGGCTTGCCCATATCGGGTGGGCCTCAGGACACGTGGGTCGGGTGGGGGAGCGGGCTCGCAGCGCTGGTCGCGGGATTGGCGAGCCTGGGCAATGATCTGGAGAAACCGGCGATCCGACTTCGGCCGGTGATCGCAGACGTGCTACAGGCCTTGGCTACGCTGCCGGGCTGTCAACTGGCGCGCATGTCCGGCTCCGGCGCAAGCTGCTTTGGGCTGTTTGCCACGGCGCGCGAGGCAAGCTTGGCTGCGCGCAGGCTGCGCGCGCAGCACCCGACGTGGTGGATACGCACAACCACCTTGGCTGGTTGATGACTGGCTCAATTGGAGCGGTAGATACAAAACTCGACCGTCTCTTCCAGAGCGGTTTTCATCGCCGAGGCTGGAAACAGCGCGAGTGCATCAGTCGCAATTGCACCGTAGTGCCGGGCGCGTTGGATGGTGTCCTCCAGCGCACGGTGCTTCGTCATCAGACTGACGGCATATTCGAGGTCGGCGTCCGTGGCATCCGATTGCTCGAGAGTACGCCGCCAGAATGCTCGTTCGTGGTCCGATCCGCGCCGAAAAGAGAGCACGACGGGCAGGGTGATCTTGCCTTCGCGAAAATCGTCGCCGATGTTCTTCCCGAGCTTGGCCGCCTTGCCTCCATAATCGAGCGCATCATCGACGAGTTGGAATGCGACACCGAGATTCATGCCGAATGACCGGCAAGCGGCTTGTTCATCTCGTGGCAGCGATGCCAGCACGGGTCCCACCTCGCAAGCCGCCGCGAAGAGCTCGGCCGTCTTGGCCCGGATCACGGCGAGATAATCGTCCTCCGTAGTGGCCGTATTCTTGGCGGCTCCCAGCTGCATCACCTCGCCTTCCGCGATCACCGCGGCAGCTGAGGACAGGATTCCGAGCGCCTTGAGCGAGGACACTTCGACCATCATCTTGAACGCTTGGCCGAGCAGAAAATCGCCGACCAGCACGCTTGCTTCGTTACCCCAGAGCATCCGCGCGGCGAGCTTGCCGCGTCGCATCTGGCTTTCATCGACCACGTCGTCGTGCAGCAGCGTCGCGGTGTGCATGAACTCGACCGCCGCGGCGAGCTTGACGTGTCCGTCTCCCGCATAACCGGCAAGCTTGGCCATCGCGAGCGTAAGGATCGGGCGCAGGCGTTTGCCGCCGGAAGCGATCAGATGGTTGGCCACCTCCGGTATGAGCGTCACCTGCGATCCCGTGCGCGACAGGATCGTCGTATTGACGCGCTGCATGTCCTCGGCCACGAGGTCGAGCAGCCGGTCCATGGAGGCGGGCGAGCGGCTTTCGAACGGTACGACGACGGGCAAAGGCGGTTGCTCCGGTAGACGGGATGAGGGAGCATAGAACCAGTGAGGCGGCAAGTGTGCCGGGACGCAAAAGTTTGCGAGCTATCGCCTTGAATGAGAGCACCGTGGAGATCGCGCACGGCGGCGGCCCTAAGCTCGCGACGCACGTTCCGCAGCATGACTGGGAAATTTCTCAGCGCGTTGCAGTTCTCGTGCCCTGCTTCAACGAAGAGGCCTCGATCGGCAAAGTGGTGGCCGATTTTCGCGCGACGCTGCCGAGCGCCCTAATCTATGTCTACGACAACAATTCCACGGATCGGACTGTCGAAGAGGCGCGTGCCGCGGGCGCGTTGGTGCGGAACGAGCAGCATCAAGGCAAAGGCAACGTGGTCCGACGTATGTTTTCCGACATTGACGCCGATATTTACGTGCTGGTGGACGGGGATGCCACCTACGATCCTGCGACCGCGCGGACCATGATCGCGCGCCTTTTCGAGGGCGGGCTCGACATGGTCGTGGCAGCGCGCGTGGATCGCGAGCACAACGCCTATCGCCTGGGTCACCGGACCGCAAACCGGGTGCTCACCCGTTTTTTCAGGTCAGCGTTCAGCGCAACCTTTACCGATATTCTCTCTGGCTTCCGCGTGTTCTCCCGCCGGTTCGTGAAGTCATTTCCGGTCCTTTCGCGCGGGTTCGAAATCGAGACCGAGCTCGCCGTGCATGCTCTCGAGCTCGAGCTCCCGGTAGCGGAGGTCTTAAGCCCCTACTACGCGCGGCCGCAAGGTTCGGTCTCGAAGCTGAACACCTGGCGCGATGGGCTGCGCATCCTCTCGACGATCGTGGGGCTCTATCGATCGGAGCGTCCGCTGATATTCTTCTCGGCGATCGGTATCGCCCTGGCGGCCATTTCGATCGTGCTCGCGATTCCGATTTTTGTGACGTTTTTCGAGCAAGGCGTCGTGCCGCGGATTCCGACTGCAATCCTGTCCACGGGCCTCATGCTCTTGGCCTTCCTCTCGCTCGTCGCGGGCCTTGTGCTCGATACCGTGACCCGCGGCCGGCGTGAAGCCAAGCTGATCGCCTATTTGCAGCAGAGGGCGCCGGGCGCGCACAGCGAGGGGCGTCGCTAGCTCTTGGAGAAAAGATTTGCGCGAGATCGTCCGAACCAATGACGCAGTGCTGGTTTCTGCCATCCAGGCGCTGTTGGATGCCGCACAAATCCCGCATGTGCTGCTCGACCAGAACATGAGCGTTCTGGAAGGCTCTATCGGCGTCCTGCCGCGCCGGATTCTCGTCGCGGACGATCATGTGGCTGCTGCCCGTCGGCTGCTCGGCGACGCTGGCCTTGGACATGAGCTGCGTCCTGATGAGAGCTGATGCCTGCTTGCAGAGCGAGGATGCAGTGCTTGGCGGCAGCCTGCGGCTCCGCCAGTTCAAGCATGGCCATCGCTTCGGGCACGACACGATCTTGCTCGCAGCCGCATGCCCGGGACGGGCAGGCGAGCAGGCGGTCGATCTTGGCGCGGGTGTGGGTGCTGCGGGGCTCGCACTCGCCGTTCGGGTCGAGGGCATCAGTGTTACCTTGGTTGAAGCGGATCCGCGTCTTGCGGCACTCGCGCGCAAGAACGCGGAGCACAACGGATTGGCCGCACGGATCGACGTAGCAAACCTGGATGTCACTGCGTCCGCGCGCGTCTTTGCAGCTGCGGGTCTTGCGCCCGAATCTCAGATGCGCGTTCTGATGAATCCCCCTTTCAATGATCCCCTGCGGCAAAGGGCATCACCGGACGAAAGACGCCGATCTGCCCATATGGGTCCTCGCGGTACGCTTGCTGCGTGGGTCCGCACCGCCGGGAGACTTCTGCGTCCGTCTGGAACTCTCACCTTGATCTGGCGTGCACAGGGGCTTGCCGAAGTGCTGGAGGCACTTGCTCCTGCGTTCGGCGCTGCGAGCGTCCTGCCGATCCATTCCAAGGCAGGACGAGCGGCCCTCCGGGTGCTCGTGCGCGCCAGCAAAGGCAGCCGCGCGCCGTTGAGCCT
>DATBYX010000328.1:0-2107 GCA_036513475.1 Xanthobacteraceae bacterium
CTAGTCGGATCGTCACACACGTGAGGACAGTCTCATAATACCATCCATAGCATGTGAGCGGTATGGGTAGCGAAAACGCCTCTGTTGTCGGACAGACAGGCAAAATACCAGATATACAGGCAAGTACCGGAGGAACGATCCCGTCCCCGTAGCTGTTTGCAGGGCAAGATCACCTTGCGAGGGGGCCCGCATGAGCGTGCTGGGATCGACCGAAGACTTCAGCATCTTTTCTGTCGGAGGAACGGGCGTCGGGGATCTCGTGGCCGAACGAGGGCCCGATCCGGTACACCGGTCTCACTCCGAAGCGGACAAGGTAAAACAGACGTCAGTCTGCGCCAAGATCACCGAAGTACTAAACGGTCAACTAACCGGCCTTGGCGGAGATTATCATTTTGAACAGCTGCCTGCGCCTAATGATCAAATTATAATTCTAAATCGACAACGATCATATGACATTATGAGAGTATTGTATTCGGTACGCGAGCCCGAGACCACCGTTTATGTTCGCTGGGTCGCGCATAGATGATTGACAACATCGCAAATCGAGGGGTTCAAATCTTGGCTCTCCATCCCCGGCAAGCGGGGACGAACCCGCGCGCGGCACGAGAGGAAAGCCACAGGGGAGGTTTCAAAATGCCAATGGAACCAGAAGGATGGTACATGGACGCGGGTCCACCATCGTGGGATGCCGAAGCCAAGACATTTTCCTTTTTCCTGCGCAAGTCGGGTCGTGAGCCCGTGATGTGCGTCCTGGCCATGGATGCGTTGGAGAATGCCGCTCAATCGAGCGACCTCTCCGAGACGGCACTGAGCCGGATATTTGACGCGCACCGACTGATGGTAGAACTCCGAGCCGCCCAGAAGCTGAACGCTGGACTGCTCGAGGCTGATGGCTGCGTGCTGCTTGGCGCTGACGATCTCCGGCGGCGGACCGGCTCGGAAACATGCGAGGGACAGACGCATGTTGCACCCCATGCATCCCCGGCCGCCCAAAGCGCGGGAGCGATTTTCATGGCCATAACTGCGGAAGATTTCTACAGAAGCTCAAACGGCGATCGCTGGCAGCTTATCCGCGACACCGCCTCCGGGCGCGCCTTCGTGAGACATGAGCCAAATCTTTCATCCGGCGGGCGCGTCACGGATACGGAGGTCGACGAGTTTCTTAACCGAACCGGCTCCAGCCCCGAGAATCTCGCGTTGCGGGCGCTTTTGGCTAAACACGCCCGCACCGATGGGAGCTAATCCGAGAGCCGACCGAAGCCTCGAGCTCCGAGCTCAGGTTGCCCTCGAGGCAGCGTGGGTTGTTTGCCGCGCTTCACGGAGCGCCTGCCGCCGATCGCTATACGCTTTGGCGAACTCGGCGCCGAGTAATAGGATCTGGACCGAGTAATAGACCCATACCAAGACGATGATCAGCGCGCCCGCAGCGCCATAGGTCGAGGCCATGTTGCTGCTGCCGATATAAAGGCTGATCAGATGCTTGCCGAGGGTGAACAGCAGGGCCGCGATAACTGCGCCAAGCCAAACCTCCTCCCATTCCACCGGGCTATCCGGGAGTATCTTGAAGATCATGGCGAAGAGGACGGTGGTGAAAGCAAACGAGAGTATCAGATGTACGATGCGCAGGATGGTCGCAAGCCCCGGGAGCAGCCAATCAAGATAATCGCTGAAGGCTGCCAACGCGGTGCTGATGACGAGCGACACCAGTAGCAAGAAGCCGATCACCAGGATGACCGCAAGGCTCAGAAGACGCGATTTCAGGAAATGCCATACGCCGCGGCCGCCGCTCGCCGGAACCTTCCAGATGACATTGAGAGCCGACTGGAGTTCGCCCAACACGGCGGTGGCAGCGATGATCAATGCGCCGATCCCGACCGCGGTCGCAAGGATTCCGGAACGAGTGCTGCTCGCACTCCTCAGCATCGCCTGCACGGCGACCGCGCTCTCCGGACCGATGAGATCCGCAAGCTCGCCGAAGAGCGCACCTTCCGCCGCTTGCTGACCGAAGGCGAGCCCGGCGACCGCGATCACCATGACCAGTATCGGCGCTAGCGAGAATACCGTGTAATACGCGATCGCCGCACCCATCGTCGGGGCACGGTCGTCG
>DATBYX010000329.1:0-4231 GCA_036513475.1 Xanthobacteraceae bacterium
ATGGCCTTCTCGCGCAACGTCACGAGCTCCTCGGCGGCGGTTGGATGCACTGCCATGACCGCGTCGAAATCGCGCTTGGTTGCATTCATCTTGACCGCAATGCCGACCAGCTGGATCATCTCCCCCGCATCCGGCCCCACGATGTGACATCCGACCACCCGATCAGTGTCGCCGTCCACGACGAGCTTGAAGAACGCGCGCGTGTCGCGCCCGGCCAAGGACATCTTCATCGGGCGAAATGTCGTTTTGTAGATGTCCACCTTGGGGAGCCGCTTGCAGGCGGCCGCCTCGGTAAGCCCGATCACCCCGACTTCGGGCTCAGAGAAAACCGCCGTCGGCACGTTGCTATGGTCGACGGCGGTGGGCCTGCCGCCAAATACGGTTTCCGCGAACGCGTGGCCCTCGCGAATGGCCACCGGCGTGAGGTTGACCCGATTGGTGACATCGCCGACTGCATAAATGTTGGGGACCGAGGTTCGCGAGAACTCGTCCACCTCGATCCCCCCGGTCTTGGCGATGCGCACTCCCACTGCCTCGAGGCCCAGGTCCGCAATGTTGGGCCAGCGGCCTGTCGCGAACATCACGCGGTCGACCGTGAAAGCCTTGCGATCCGACAGCTCGACACAAACACCGCGATCCACCTTCATAACGGCATCCACCGTCTGTCTGGTGATGACCCTGATGCCGCGCCGCTCCATTTCCGAGCGCAGATGCTCACGCACGTCGTCGTCGAAGCCGCGCAGAATGTTTTCTCCGCGGTAGACCAGGGTGACCTCCGAGCCAAGCCCGCGGAAGATCCCGGCGAACTCGACGGCTATGTAGCCGCCGCCCTGGATGAGGATATGATCTGGAAATTGCTCGAGGTGGAACGCTTCATTGGACGAGATGACATGTTCGAGACCCGCAATATTCGCTCCCAGGTGAGGTGCCGCGCCGGTAGCGATCAGGATAGTGCTGGCACGCACTCTCTCTCCGCTCGCCAGAAGGCGCACGGTGTGCGGGTCTTCGATAACTGCGCGGCTTCTCGCCAACACGACCTTCGCGCGATCGAGGGTACTGACATAGGCCGCTTCCAGCCGGGCGATCTCCCGGTCCTTGTTCGCAATGAGGCTCGTCCAGCTAAATACTGGCTCGTCCACCGTCCAACCGTACCCGGCTGCATCCTCGAAATCGTCAGCAAAACGCGAGGCGTAGACCAGCAGCTTCTTGGGAACGCAACCGCGGATCACACAAGTTCCGCCAACCCTGTATTCCTCGGCCACCATGACGCGCGCGCCGTAGCCTGCGGCGATGCGCGCCGCCCGCACGCCCCCCGATCCTGCACCGATAACGAAAAGATCGACCTCGCAATCAGCCATTCATCTGATCCAAAGCGCGGCCGCGGATCGCCCCTCGACTAAATTTCGTGGCCGCGTTTTTTCATTTCGGCGCGCATCTTGTCGATGACCTCTGCCGAGAGCTTCTCTGCCCAACTCGCCGCAGATCTCATGCTCTCGTCCGCGATCAAGGGCTCTTGAACAAACAGCTTGTGGCCGAGCGGCGATTTATAAAAGGCGAGTGCGTCCTTGAGCTCCTGCTCCGTGAAGCGAACAGCATATAGTCGCGCGGCTTCGGCAACGACTTCGACAGTGCGCGGGTTCAGGTCACCACGCAGCTTGGCCGCGACCTCGTTGAGATCCTTGCCCAGCATGGGATTGGTCTGCAGGAACATCCGCTTGGCCTTTTCGATAACGCCCCCCACCAAGGGGTCGTACACCTCCTTTACGCCTTTGATCGTGACGAGCTCCTTCGCCGCGGCGAGTGCCGTCGGCGAAGGCTGCTGCTGAGCAGCAGCGATATTGGCGCAGAAGGCGACCGCAACACAAAACGAGACGACGCGCATTGCCCCTGTTATCGTGTAACCGAACATGAAGACACTCCTCCCTGAAAACAACCTCAAGACCGCTCGATCACGCGCACCCCGCTCGCGCCCGCGAGCACGGCCGCCTGCGCAAGTCCGATGAACAAACCGTGCTCGACCACCCCGGTGATGCGGTCGAGCTCATGCGCGAGCGCTTGCGGATCGGCGATGCGCTCGAATGCGGCGTCCAGGATCCAGTGCCCGCCATCCGTGACCAAAGCGTGACCGCCGTTGCCGCGCCGCAGCAACGTGGGACCAGCACAACCCACAGCGGCCGCAGCGGCCTCAATTTTCCGCCGTGTGGCAGCCAGGCCGAAAGGCACCACCTCGATGGGCAATGGGAAATGACCAAGTGCGGATACCCATTTGGACTCGTCCGCTATTACGATCATGCGCGCGGAGGCCGATGCGACTATCTTCTCGCGCAACAGGGCGCCGCCCCCGCCTTTGATCAAGCTCAGACCGGGTTCAATCTCGTCCGCGCCGTCCACGGTGAGATCAAGCTGCGGCATTTCTTCGAGCGTTGCCAGCGGCACACCCAGGCGCTCCGCTTCCCGTCTCGTGGCCTCGGACGTGGGGGTGGCGATTACAGAAAGGCCGCAGCGCACCCGCAGCGCCAGGAGCTCGACGAAATGTTTGGCGGTAGAGCCAGAACCCAGGCCAAGGCGCATGCCCGCCTGGACAAAATCAAGCGCCCGCGCGGCGGCGGCGCGTTTTTGCGCATCCACATCCATAACGTCGGCGGGAAGCTGCTCAGTCATGAATAGACCACTGTGATCGGTGAGGGGCTCACGGACAGTACATTCGGAGTTGGACGCTCGCAGCTTGCCTTCGCTGTAATCCATCGATAGCGATGCGTTCCATGCTCGCTCCCATCGTCGTATTCGATCTCGACGGCACGTTGGTCGATACTGCACCCGATCTTGTCGCTACCCTCAATCGCGTTTTGGATGATCTCGGTCTTCCCAGTGTCCCCTACGCTGAGGCCCGCAACATGGTCGGAGGCGGGGCACGAAAAATGATTGAACGTGCGCTTACCGCGGAGGACCGCAGCCTTCTCCCGGCAGAGATAGACCGGTTGGTGGAAGATTTCATCGCGCATTACGCCAACCACATTGCAGATCGCTCACGACCATTCGAGGGACTTGAAGCCGCGCTCGACCAATTGTCGCACCGCGGCTGTCGCTTGGCAGTATGCACCAACAAGCTGGAATGGCTTGCCCGGCGCCTGCTGGACGCCCTTGGGCTGACCACCCGTTTTGTTGCCATTTGCGGAGCGGATACCTTCGGCGTGCAGAAACCGGATCCGGAGCTGTTGCGGCGGACCCTGGAACTGGCAGGTGAATGCGTGAGGGACGCCATAATGGTGGGTGACTCCATAAACGACGTCGCCATGGGAAAAGGTCTGGGCGTTGCGGTGATTGCAGTAGATTACGGTTACACCGAGATTCCAGTGCTTCAGCTAGGTGCGGATCGCATCATCCGTGACCTCGCCGAGCTTCCGAAGGCTGTTTTCGAGCTTGCGCGGACGCCAGCCCGGACTACTTAATCCCTATTTTTCCTTATCAGCGCCACACTTTAGGTCGACCGTTGCGCTTGCTTCTAGGGCGGGACCCTTGGCGTGCGGTCCTGCACGGAGACGTTTCCGGGGTATGGCGGCTCTATGCCGCCAAGTGGGTGGGGTGATCATGAGCCGAGTCATTGCCGTCATGGCATGTGGCTTCACGGTTGCGGCGTGTTCCGCGTCAATACCAAGCCTGAATTTTCTGAACTCATCGCCCTCGACCGCGGCGGTGCGGTTCGAATCCGAACCGGCGGGTGCCGAGGTGAAGACCTCCTCGGGGCAGACCTGCCACACCCCCTGCGAGCTCACGGTCCAGGTCGCTCCAGAGCTTTCGGCAACCTTTGCGCTCGCGGGGTATCAGCCCGAAACCGTGTCGGTACGCTCGGAGGAGGGCTCGGTTTTCTCCTCGCCGAAGCTGACACCAAACCCGGTTCACGTTGAGCTTCACGCGACACCGGGTTCCCCTGCCAAGAGGAAGATCAGAAAGCGGCCGGCGGTGGCATCGGCTGCAGGGCGGGCGAACGGGCCGGTCGCCTCGGCCGCGCCGCCGCCCATGGCCGCCGCCGCACCCGCGCCGTCCTCCAACGAAGCGGCAGCGTCCGCCACGAACTATCCGTGGCCGGACTCCCCGTCCGCCAAGCAATAGCATCCGCAGCGGACGAGAGCTCGCGGGGCCGGTTTACCATCTGGTCCTTATCCGTCAGAATTCCTAGATAGAGCGTGCGGGCTCTGCGCGCTGGCAAGGCCAGCTCACGTAGCGCTCACAA
>DATBYX010000330.1:0-4137 GCA_036513475.1 Xanthobacteraceae bacterium
GATTGCAGACCCGTTCTATTCCGGCGCGGCGGTTCTGACGACGAAGTTCATCAAGGAGCGCCCGGCTGTGGCGGCAAAAGTGGTCGCAGCGCTCGACCAGGCGACCAAGCTCGCCAATGACAATTTCGACAAGTATCGCCCGATCATCGCGAAGTATACCCCCATTCCAGCCGGTGACGTCCGACTCGTTGCACAGCCCTATCTTCGCGCATGGAACGAGCTCAATGACGTCGATCTCAACTCCTACCAGGCGCTGATTGACGTCTTCCACAAGGAGGGCGCGCTCAAGCAGAGGGTGGATGTCCGCTCAATCATCTTGAGCAAAAAGGACCTGGGAATGTAGCCCCGGCCATGCGGACTGTCTCGATGCCTTTGAGCACGAATTCCCGAGCGTTGCTCGTCGCGCTGCGCTGAGCTTCAGCGCATCCCCCCGGCTTTCGGAGGGTCATCCGACCTTGCGAAGCACGGCCTTCGCGTCCGTGGCTGGGCTGTAGGTGCGCGTCGGCGTCGCAAAGCCGCAGGTCGTACCGTCAACTATTCTGACCTTCTCTTCCCACGGCAGCCGATATCGTCCGGCGGCGAGATCCTGCATGAAGGTGTAGGGGCAATCCTGCGCGCCCCCTTTCACGGCGACATAGCCGCGATGGCCGAGCTGATAGATGTTGTTCTCGACGCCCCAGACGATGCGCGCCTCGTCGCACAGGCGCGGCCGCACCTCGGCGGTGATGATCTCATCGGGAATGCCATTGCCGGTGACGAGCGGCACGCCGTCGTAGTTGACGATCATCCCTTCGCCCATCGAGTTGAATGAGCCGTCGGAACCTGCAAGACAGACATTGGCGGTGTACATTAGATTGCAGAACGCATTGGCTTGGTTGGTCACGTGCCATGCGTGTCGGATCGGCGCGGTATATCCGGCCGTGCGCAACATGATGTTGGCACCCTTGTAAGCGGATTCGCGAGCCATTTCGGGGAACATCCCATCGTGGCAGATGATCAGCGCGATCTTGCTGCCGTTCGGACCGTCGCAGATCGGAATGCCGATATCGCCTGGCTCCCACGGTTCGACCGGAACCCAGGGATGCATCTTGCGATAGTAGAGTCGCAGCGTTCCACGATCGTCGATGATGATGCCGCTGTTGAATGGATTGCCGCCCGGATTGAGCTCCATGATCGAGAAGCATCCCCAGATGCGGTTATCGACACAGGCCTGCTTGAAGCGACCGACCTCGGGGCCGTCCAGCGTGCACATGATGTCGGGATTGGTATCCATGCTCAGCCCGTGCAGCGCATATTCAGGGAACACGACAAGATCCATCGTGGAGAGGTTGCGCCGCGCCTTTCCCACCAGCTGGCAGATCCGGTCGGTCTGCCTGGCCAGGTCTTCCTTGGTGACGACCGAAGGATTTTGCAGCTGCACCAAGCCGATCACGACCCCGTCGGGTGACTTGTTCAGACCGCCCAGTCCGCTCATGCAATGCTCCCGTTTGGACCAAGTTTGCCAAGGTGGCCATGCAAGTTGCATACCGGATCGGCGAACGCGGCCTTTCGCTGCCCAATCGCTGGGGATTCCGACCATCGAGGCTTGGCATCCTCGTTGCATCCATGGCGGCGATGGCGTTGTTCGAGGTGCTTCATGGCGACGGACGTTCGACCCTCCAACCCCGCTGCACGTTTGGGCGAGGCGTGCCCTTGCGGTTGCGGGTCAACGATTGCAGATCATCGTCGCGAGCTCGGCGCCGCGGTGCCAGCGGATGCTTATGTATCGGCAGAGCTCTACGTCGATCGGATCGTCGAGACCACGGTTCTGCACTCCATTGTGCCTGACGCGAGGCTTCGGCGCAGCTTCCTCAAGGCAGTCGGCGCTACCACGGCTTTGGCCGCAATTGCACAGGCTTTTCCGCTCGACGCGACCAAGGCAATCTCCCGTGAGGCGGCATCGCTCGAGAAGACGAAGCTCAACGTCGGGTTCGTCCCGATCACTTGCACGGTGCCGGTTCTTCTTGCCCATGCGATGGAGGAATATCAGAAGGAAGGTTTAGAGGTGAATCTGGCGCGGACACCGGGCTGGGCGATCGTCCGCGACAAGCTCAATACCGGGGAGTTCGATGCCTCGCACCTTGTGCTTGCGATGCCGTTGACGATGACGCTCGGTGTCGGATCGGCGCCGACCAGGACCTTCGTGTCCACCGTGCAGAACATCAACGGGAACGCCATCACGCTCCACATCAAGCACAAAGACCGGCGCGATCCGAGGAGCTGGAAAGGCTTCAAGTTCGGTATTCCGCACGAGCATTCAATGCATGCGATGCTACTGCGGTATTATCTCGCCGAGCATGGGCTCGATCCCGACAAGGACGTAGAGCTGCGCGTCTATCCGCCGGCGGACTCGGTAGCCAATATGGCGGCGGGTAATCTCGACGGCATGCTGTTCGCAGAGCCCTGGGGACAGCGCGCGGTGTTTGAAGGCGTGGGATTCCTGCACCTCCTCACGCGCAACATATTTCCCGGACATCCCTGCTGCACGCTGGCGACGACGGAGAAATTCATCAAGGAGAATCCGAACAGCTACGGCGCCGTGTTCCGAGCTGTGGTGCGGGCAACCGAATTCGCAGACAAGCAGGCCAACCGCCCGAAGGTTGCCGAGCTGCTGGCGCCGCCGAAGTACCTCAACCAACCGAAGACCGTGCTGGAGCAGGTCCTGCTCGGACGCTATGCGGACGGTCTCGGCAATGTCGTCACTGTTGAGGATCGCATCGGGTTTCGGGCGTTCCCATACGAGTCGACGGCCATCTGGCTGCTCACCCAGCTTCGCCGCTGGAACATGATCGCCGCCGACATCAGCTATCAGGACGTGGCACGCACAGTGTTCCTGTCAACCGACGCCAGCAAACGGATGCAGGATCTCGGGCTCACGCCTCCGCCGTCCGCCATGGTCAAGCACACCATCCTTGGCAGGGAATTCGACCCGACCAGACCTGAGGAATACCTGCGCAGCTTCGCTATTCGTCGTACATAATTTGAACGAGGGAGGGCCGCGCAATGACACGTGGCTACCATGATATCGGGGGCGATCAAGCCGGATCAGTGCCGCAGCAGGAGTTGCCGTGGCTACATTGGGAAAAGCAGGTCGAGGCCGTGCGCAACTTGCTTGGCGACGCGACGCGGCGAATCATCTCGCTCGATGAATTGCGTCGCGGGTTTGAATCCTTCGGCGTCGAAAAATACAAGAAGCTGTCATTCTACCGAAGGCGCCTGGAGGCGATGATCGACATCCTCATCGAAAAAGAGGTTGTCGCGCGTGAAGAGCTTGAAGCGGAGATCGCACGGGTGCGCGCGCGGTGGAGGACCGCTAGGGGAGGCCTACCATGACGGTGCGCTTCCGGGTGGGAGACACGGTAAAGGTATCGGATCTTGGTAAGGCAGGGCATATCCGCACGCCGTTCTACGTGCGAGGCAAAGTTGGCGAGGTCATCCAGTTCTGCGGCTTCTTCCTCAATCCCGAGAACCTCGCGGTCGGGAACACCGCCGGTCCCGTCATCCCGCTTTATAGAGTGAGTTTCCGGCAAAAGGACCTATGGCCGCACTACGAAGGGTCCCCGGGCGACAAGGTTCTGATCGAGATCTATGACCATTGGCTGACGGCCGCGCCGGGAATCACCAGCGGCAAGTGTGAAGCAGAGAGGTCGTCATGAGCCACGCAGACGTTCACCATCACGACCGGGCTCACACGCACCATGCCGACGAGACGCTTGTCACGGAGGACGAAGCTGGAAATCTCGAGGCTCAGATCATCATCGATGCGCTGCAAAACCTGCTTGTGACCAAGAACCTGCTCGCACCCGAAGAGGTGACGCAGGAGATTGAGCGGCTGGAAGCTCCCGGCGTGCATCTTGGCGCCCTCATTGTTGCGCGCGCGTGGGCCGACCCGGCTTATAAAGCGCGCCTCCTGGCCAACGGAAAGTCGGCCGCCCTCGAGCTCGGCATCAAGGTCGGGGAGGCGCAACTCATTGTCGTCGAGAACAGCACGACCGTGCACAATCTAGTCTGTTGCACATTGTGTTCCTGCTATCCGCGATCGATCCTGGGTCAGCCGCCGTCCTGGTACATCAGCAAGGCCTACCGTGCCCGCGCGGT
>DATBYX010000331.1:0-4165 GCA_036513475.1 Xanthobacteraceae bacterium
ACTGGGAGCAGCCGGGCAACCTGTTCCGCAAGATGACTAAAGCGCAGCAGCAAGTGCTGTTCGAGAACACGGCGCGCGCCATGGGCGATGCCAAGCTGCACATCAAGCAACGCCATATCGCCAATTGCACCCGCGCCGATCATGCGTACGGTGCCGGTGTTGCGAAAGCTCTCGGGCTGGAACAGCGTGCGCTGGCAGCGGCGGAATAGTCGCTGTTAGACGTGATCGCGGCGGCATGCGTCTTGACTGCGGGTGATCGCGGCAGGGGATCGCCGCGCCTCAAGTGCGATTTCGGCCCGCCAAGCCCCTTAGGGCTCGTCAGGAATCAACCGCTCGATCTGAGCGATTGTTCGGCGAGATGGTGTAGTTCCATTCGCCGTGGAATTTGGCGCGAGTGATGGCGATGGCGTCCATTTCGTCATCCGAGACGACGATGCCTTTTGGATATTGGTTGGTGTCGAGTTCGCAGTGGACCGAGAGGCCGGTGCGCGTTGTCGTGGCGGCGATCAGGTTGACGATCACGCGATAGCTGACCAGCGGAGTAGCGCCGCACGGCGGTCTTTCCTACCACGATAACCAACCTGCTTCTACTGCTTAAAGTCCCACCACGCCACTGAACGCGGTGATGACTTCTCGCCGGCGAATGTGGATTGCCATGCGACCCTCCACGGGGTCATGACCGATGCAAGGGATGGAGCGTACCACGCTTTCATCGCGCGGTCCGAGGATGGTCCGCTTACCCTCCAAGACTCTCCGTGAATGCAGACATGCCCGCTCGGCAGCCCAGTGCCATAACCGGAAAGTCGCGGGTCCCCTGATGCACTGCCACACAGGTCACAGTAATATCGCCGGAGCTTTTTGTAACCGATCCGATTGGGCGACATAATGGTAGGTTCGCGAATGAACTTCGAGTCGCCCGGCCCCGCTCAGAGCCACGGCAGCTTGCTCGTGCTTGCGGCGCTCGCGCTGCTCGTCGGGACAGCCGCGGGTGCGCTGGGGGCGCTCTTTCGACTTGCGCTCGAGCACACGAAGGTCGGTAGCGAGGGGACGCTGGTGCGGCCATAGCTCAGGCCGAGCGGGTGTCGAAACGAGCCGTTCGCCGGCAAAGCCGATCTAACCGCGCGCTCCGGCGGCCTGCGTCCTCCTCAGCAGCTTCGTGCCATTTCCAGACCTCCGCGTCCGACCCGGCGCATCGATAATCTTAGCCGCTTCATCGGGTGACGGCATCTCGCTCTGGAAGACGTCCTTTGCGGATGATGGGGCTTATGCGAAGGATGACTGATCTAGGCGAGTCAGCCAGACTAAACGTTGATTTGGTCTCGGTGCCGCCCCCAAAGCTGAATAATGGTAGATAATCGTGAAGCTGGCTACTTTCCACCAATGCCATCCGACGATTATCGAGAATCAACCAATGCCCCGCATTGCGCACCCCTACCACCGCATGGTTCTCACCCCGTGACCTGATGCGGACAATGACGATACGTAGATCATCCGCCGCGATGCCGGCATCGTTCAGCGCCACGTATTTTATAACCGAGTAGCTTTTGCAATCGCCTACCTCTGAGGCGAGAGCCGCGAGTGGCGATACCCACATCTCGCCAGAACTTTTCGCCCGGATAGCGAGATTAATGGCGCGATTGAGGTGACCGATCCGGGGGAATCCCTCATACTCCCGCGCTTCGTTGACAATCGCTATAAAACGAAGAGCGACTGGCGAGGCGCAAATGCCAGGTTGAGCGCGGCATTGAGCAATGATTAGCTCGTCGGATCGTATTTCCGATTGCAATTGCTGCCAGTTGATCCACAACGAACCTTCCCGCGCAACGACGGTTGGAAGCCCAAAAGGCTCGTCGCTATCGGCCTGTGCGGCTGTCCCTAACAGGAGCACTGCGACGATAATCACGCAATAAAACAGGAGCACCGCGACCACAATCTCGCACCATGGGCTCGCCCATGGAAGTTGCTGCCCCAATAATTTGAATCTGTCGATATTTGCTTGAATAATTCTAGGCATACCAAGCTCCCACTTCGACGGGTTGGAGCGAACCCAGCGGACCACTTTCGTGCACGTGCCACCTCTAACGCGGGGGCTATCGTGCCTCCGGCGTTAGCACCCAGAGCCGATGCTTATGGCACTCGCTCCAAATACTCTCTATCTTGAATGATTTTGCGCCTGCCGACGGCACCAGGCTGCTACTGGAAGAACCGGAGACTTCGGTACGTCGCCAATTTTTGGGCAGCTCTCGGACAAGCCGCTGCTTGCCCAGTGTTACTATGTGGTGTGTCCGACCTGACGAAAAGCTCGTACGACTACGAGGTAGCAACCTGAGCTGATCGTCGCCGGGCACTATCTGGGCTTCGTGGTCGCTGTGACCGACGGCTGCGGAACACGAAACTATAAAGTTTGGGATTCAGCTGCCGCGAGCTCGCTGCAGTCAACTGAACTTCGGCCGCGTTTCGACCACCACGGGGCATCCGGGCGGCGCGGCGCTAATAGCGTAGGTGGGGTCACGTTGCTATTTGGGGCCCCTATACTCTTTGCGTAACACTGTGCGGACGAGGTCCGCGATATTCTTGGCGCCGAGCTTCTGCATGATATGTGCGCGATGAAATTCAATCGTGCGCGGGCTCAGGTTAAGCGCCCGTGCTGCTTCCTTGCTCGACGCGCCTTTCATGATGTAGGCCAGCACAGAGCGCTCGCGCGGAGTCAGCAATTCAGAGCCGATGAACGGGTTGATCAGCACCGCCAGAGCGTCGTTGAGTCCATTGATTTCTTTCTTGGCCTGGGCGAGCTCTGGAGTTTCCATGAACTCCCACTCTCCATCTCGCCGAGCAATGGTGAATTGATGTGCACGCGCGACATCCAAGACGTCCACAGCCCTGCTCGCATTAATCGGATAGGTACACAACACCAACATCGGCCGGTTGGCGAGAGCCTTCGAGGTCATGTTCGTATTCGTAGAATTCCTTCCGATGAGATGACTGCATCCAGAACGCGTTTGCACCTACGCGCAAGCCCTCGTATCCGTGCGCCAGTGCAAAATTGAGCTTCGCGTGCCAACCGCCGATAATCCTCTGCATGTCGAATTGGTCGCCCTTAAGATACCACTCATGGCCTTCAAGTATATCGATGCTTCCCCTCTCGAGGTGTCGATCAAATCCTGGAATGCCTTGTCTCAAGGCCTCAATTGCCTCGGTTTCTTTGAGCGGATCGGCCACGGCCCACACACAAAATTCGTTGCTATCCAACCCAGCCTTGAAATATGGAACGAGCGTGTCGAGTAAATCGTCTCTGGTCAGGTAGAACAGGCAAACGTGTCCTCCCCAGGGCACATCGCCCATAACGCTGATACCGGTCTTTCTCGTTGTCGCGCCCATGGAAGCAGCGTGCCGAGTGATCGTGGCCGCCCCTTGAATCTAACAGAATATATTCACCGAGCAAGGCGCCGTTTGCCGAGGATTGCCCCCCTTGCGCCATTCTTGCTGTTTTACGTCTTGATGACCGGCCCAGCCTTAGGGGAGAAAACCTTCACACGGCTTGCCGGGGAGGCCCGCCAATGTCTTTTGATTGGGGAGCATCGGACTTTAACGGAGATACAGTTTATTGGGCCGTCCTCTTCCGTGCCAAAAGCGGTCATCGCCGACAACAACCTCGGTCAAGCCCTGCCGAAATGCGGCCGCGGCGTCTGTCCGGTCGGCGGCGGAGCCGGCGTCCAGAAACCCAATCACCGGCATGCCCGGCTGCTGCGCGTGGTCGGCGCGTACAATTGACCCAATGGGCGGCGCATCACCGCATGCCAGCGAGCTATTCGGGGCGTGAATACGTAGAGGTCGGCGGGCTGATGAGCTATGGCAGCAACACCGCGGATGCCTTCCGCCAGTCCGGCGCCTACGTCGGCCGCATCCTCCACGGCGCCAAGCCGGCGGACTTGCCGGTCGTGCAGGCGAGCAGGTTCGAGCTTACCATCAACGCCCAGACGGCCAGGATGCTCGGCCTCACCGTGCCGGCCACGTTGCTCTCCATCGCCGACGAGGTCATCGAGTGACCCGCCGAGACCTCATCGCGCTCCTCGGAAGCACTGCGGCTATGTGGCCGGTTGGGGCGCGTACGCAGCAGACAGAGCGCGTGAGGCGGATTGGCGTGCTCATGCCGTTCGCGGTTGCC